>JAEUVL010000874.1 GCA_016786965.1 Chitinophagaceae bacterium | reverse complement strand
AGGAGTATTGTTGTAACCGGCTTTTACATCCGTTACTTCATTACGGTAAGAAACAAAGCTGAAGGTATGGCTGAACGTGAACTTCCTGTTATGCTGATAGCGGGAGTTGAGCTGAAGTTCCAGTTCGATGCCGCGGTTGCGGTGGCTGGCCATATTCACCAGGTTCATTTCATTGCCGGTGAGGATGGGAAAAATATCGTGCAGGGTATGCCGGCTGAACCAGCTGGCGGTAAAGCGGACCATGTATTGATATTCCAGTTGGATACCGGCCAGTGTTTCCCGGTGTTCGACCGGGGCCAGTTCATCATAACTCTTTACCTCGGTAATGGGCAGGTACTCTGCCGTATTGGCCACGGAGTATTGCAACAGGTTGGTGTAAGCAAAAGAACGGTTGATGGGCAGCTCGCTGTTGAAACGATTATAAGAAGCAAAAAGTTTTACACCAATATGCCGCAGGTTGAACACATCCCGAAACTGGAGATGACCTGATACAGAAGGCATGATAAGCTGATCGATCGTACTGGTATTAGAACCATAATGCTTGCCGGTGAACAGCAAGCCCGCTTCCACATCCGAATCACTGATGCGGCCCCTGTACTCACTCCCCACAGAGAGTGACAGATCGTGGGCAGAACGCTGGTAGCCGTATTGAAAAGCACTGGTATAATAACCGATGCGGGAACGGTTACTGCTAAAAATATAATTGCCCGAAGCCTGCAGGCGAAAATGGCTGCCATGATATTTGCTATAAGCAAAATTGGCATTCATGCTGTAATTATTATCCCGTGCTGTACGACTGATGGCTGCACCAGCGGGAAAAGAAACGGTGCCGGGCTGGTACCCTTCATTGCTTTGCTGCTGCAGTTTTTCAATGGACTGGGCCAGTTTTATTTTTATTTTATCGAAGCGGTACTCCAGCGCTAGGTGGCCGGTCTGCTGCCGTTGTAAAAAAGAATGTCCTTCATCTGCCAGCAGAAACAAAGGGTTGTCTGCCTGTGCACTGTAGCTGCGGGGGGTGCCATCATCCAGGATAATTCCCTGCCCGTTATCAAAACTGGAAGGAGTAAGGAGGCTGTATTGATACACACGGTTCAGAAAACCGTTGCG
>JAEUVL010000728.1 GCA_016786965.1 Chitinophagaceae bacterium | reverse complement strand
CAGAGATTTGTTCCCGATGCATTGCGTCAGCAGCTGCAAGGCAAAACCAAACTCGCTGATATAATGGCGGTAGTCGATGCCTACTACGGCGCAGACGAAAGCAATTCCACACCCAACCAACCCGAAAAAGCCTATATACATTGGAAAAGATGGGAATGGTGGATGAGCAGCCATCTCGATGGCAATGGCAATTTTGTTCCCAATCTTAACCGACTTAACCATAATGCACTAACCGAAACTGACAGGACCTGGAACCAGGAGATCAACAGGGCCCTGCAGGGAAACACAGGCAGAAGCAGCGGACGAACAGCCGCAGAACGGGAACAAACAGCACAGGCAGCGGCAGCCGGTGGAGGAGGAGATGAACCTCAAAGTCTTGCTTATGGCGATTGGTCTTTTGTAGGTCCTACTGGCGATGGCACCGGCCCCGGCGACATAAAAGGAAAAGGGCGGCTCGATAGGATCGCCTTTCATCCATCCAATTCCAATATCATTTATGTAGGTGCCCCTACCGGTAATCTTTGGAAAACTACCGATGGCGGAACCAGTTGGACCAGTGTCACCGACGGCCTCGCCAATCCCGGTGTGGCAGGCATAGCTATCAGCCCCACCAATGGAAACCTGGTTTACCTCCTTACCGGTGATGGAGATTCATACAGCCCCGGCTACCTGGTATATGATTATGGTTCTTCCAGGGCCAGCATAGGCGTATTCAAATCAACAGACGGAGGCACTTCCTGGACTCAAACAGGCGACCTCTTCACCGGCGGCGACTATGAAGGCCACCGGCTTACAGTCTCTAACAATAATGGCAACTTTCTGCTCGCTGCCACCAGCCAGGGTATTTATCGTACCATCAACGGTGGTACCACCTGGGAGCAGGTAAAAACAGGCGAACATTGGGATATAAAATTTAAACCCGGCAACGACTCCGTCGTATATGCCACCAGCGGCAGCGCAATTTTTTATTCTAATAACGGGGGAAGAAGCGGCACCTGGAATACCGCCACCACTGATTTTTCAGTAGCGTCAGCCGGTCGTATAGAACTGGGTGTGTCTGAAAATAATGCCAACTATGTCTATGCATTGTGCGGTAATGCAGCAGCAGGCAGCTATACAGGTATTTTTCGCAGCACCAACAGTGGTGTAAGTTATACCCGCCGGTCCAATACTCCCAACATACTTGGTTCAGAAGAAAACGGGTTGGATGGCAATGATCAAAGCGCCTATGATCTGGGCATTACAGTAAAACCCAGCGATGCCAATTTTATTGCCACCTGCGGATTGAATGTATGGGTAAGCAGCGCCAGCAATGGAGGAACAGCTATGGTGTGGAGCACCAAATACAGGGAAGGATATGCAGGTGCTGCCAATAAATACATTCACCCCGATGTGCATGCAGTAGCTTACAATCCGCTCAACGATAATTTATATGCAGCCACCGATGGCGGCTTTTACAGAAGTACCGATGACGGAGTCAGCTGGACAAACATCACCAATACCATTTCCACCACCCAGTTTTACGGCATGGCCATGCGGGATGCCGATGCAGACGGTGAAGGCGATGGCGTTGGCTTTTTGGCCGGTGCACAGGATAATGGAATGAAACACCGGCTCAATAGCGGTGCCACAAATTTTGACCATGTTATTTGCTGCGATGGATACGGGACGGCCATCGATCCCGATGATCCCGATATCCTGTATATGAACATCAATAACGGGTTTTACAGATCACTTGATGGAGGTGCCACCGCAACTGGACTGCTTACCGTTACTTTTTACTCTCCACTTGCAATAGATTATTCAGATGGTGATACCGTTTACATTGGCGGTACTTCAACCCGCCGATCCTATAACAGGTTCACCAGTACTAATCTTACCATTGCCACAAGTACACGAAGAGTATTGACCACCTGCCCCAGCAATCAGGCAAGATTATATGGCAGTGGAGGAAATAATGTAGTAAGAAGTGACGACCGTATCGCAACCTGGGTCACCAAAAGCGGCAATCCCGGTTGGCCCACGGGTACATTCACCATCAATGATATTGATGTTTATCCCACCAACTCACTGGAAGTATATGTATGCTTTGGCGGCTATTCCGCCGGCAATAAAGTAATGCGCAGTTTAGATGGAGGCGATACATGGACCAACTGGAGCGGCAGCTTGCCCAATATACCCACCTACGG
>JAEUVL010000646.1 GCA_016786965.1 Chitinophagaceae bacterium | reverse complement strand
AAGAACATCAAAGACTATTGGTGGAAAAGCATGACACAACTGCACGATAATATCGTGGGTATAGATGCGGCCATCTTCATGCACCCTACCACCTGGAAGGCCAGCGGTCACGTTGATAATTTCAACGACCCTATGATCGATAACAAGGACAGTAAGAAACGCTACCGGGTGGACCATTTGATAGAAGGACATGCGGAAGCTCTGAAAACGGAAGGAAAAGAAAAAGAAGCGGATGACCTGCTGGCGCAAATGGATTCCCTGCTGGCCAAGGATGATTTTGCCGGTTTGAAACTGCTCATTGAAGACAACAAGATCAAATGCGCCATCAGCGGTACCTGCAACTGGACCGATATCCGCCAGTTCAACCTGATGTTCTCTACTGAATTTGGTTCTACTGTTTCTTCGGAGGACGAAGACAACAAAGTGTACCTGCGCCCGGAAACCGCACAGGGTATCTTTGTCAACTTTCTGAATGTGCAGAAGACTGGCCGGATGAAAATACCTTTTGGTATTGCACAAATAGGCAAGGCTTTCAGGAATGAGATCGTGGCCCGGCAATTCATCTTCCGTATGCGGGAGTTTGAACAAATGGAAATGCAGTTCTTCATCCGTCCTGGTACACAGAAGGAATGGTATGAGAAATGGAAAGAAACAAGATTGCAATGGCATTTGAGCCTGGGTATGCCTGCGGATAAATATCGCTACCATGACCATGTGAAGCTGGCTCACTATGCCGATGCTGCCTGCGATATCGAATTTGAATTCCCTATCGGTTTCAAAGAACTGGAAGGTATTCACAGCCGTACCGACTTTGACTTGAAACAACACCAGGAGTACAGCAAAAAGAAACAGCAGTATTTTGATAATGATATTGATCCCGCCACAGGCAAGCCTTACGGCAATTATATTCCATATGTAATTGAAACATCTATCGGCCTCGACCGGATGTTCCTGGCCGTAATAAGCCAGGCGTATGAAGAGCAGGAACTGGGTACCCCGGAGAAACCGGATAGCAGGGCAGTGCTGAAACTTCCCGCAAAGCTGGCACCCATTAAACTGGCTATATTGCCACTAACAAAGAAAGACGGTCTGCCTGAAATTGCAGAGCAGATCATGACTGATTGCAAACCTCATTTCCGTTGTTTTTACGAGGAGAAAGATTCTATCGGCAAACGCTACCGCCGTATGGATGCACTTGGTACTCCTTTTTGTGTTACGGTGGATCATCAAACCAAGGAAGACAATACCGTTACTATACGTCATCGTGATAGTATGGAGCAGGAGAGAGTGGCGATTGCTGATCTGAAGAAAATCGTACTGAACGCTATTTCCTAAATACCTACTTGTTTTTCGAAAGCCCGGTAATATTGTTACCGGGCTATTCTTTTGTACCCTTCCCCCCGGGGTATGACCGGAATCATTTTTTGCCTTGAACTACGTCACCCTTCCCCTTGTGTTCAGATTCTACTTTGCTAAGGTTTAATCGGTCTTTTCATGGGCAGCCCTGTCTGCCCAATCAAAACTTTTAGCATGCCCGGAAATGATATCACTAAACCCGTTGACCTTTCGATTCATGCGGAAGGTACTGGTCCCCTGCGATCCCGTCGTCCTGTTTATGTAGATTTTATGCCGCCTTGTAATAGCGCCTGCCCGGCAGGTGAAAATATACAGGCATGGTTATCCAATGCCCAGGCGGGTAAATATTTTGAGGCGTTCCAAACCATACTGGAAGACAATCCCTTTCCCGCCATCATGGGCCGGGTATGTGTAAAGCCCTGTGAAACCGGCTGCAACCGCAATCATATTGATACCACCGTGAACATCCATGCGGTGGAAAGATATATTGGTGACGAAGCCATTCATCACCATTGGCAGGTGAATTATAAAGCCAAGCTCACCGGCAAAAGAATATTGGTGGTT
>JAEUVL010000645.1 GCA_016786965.1 Chitinophagaceae bacterium | reverse complement strand
ATCATACACAAAGTAACCCTGCGCATAGAGGTCGGTATTCTCTCCAATGATCTTAATGGTATTTTTATTAGCACCTACAGTACCATCAGCTCCGAGCCCAAAGAATAAGCCTTGTCTCCACTCCGATTCATCTAATTTATATTCCGGGTCGTACTCCAGGCTGGTGAACGTAACATCATCATTGATACCTATAGTGAAGCCATTCTTTGGATGTGTTTTCTTCAACTCATCGTACACACCTTTTACCATAGCGGGTGTAAATTCTTTGGAGGAAAGACCATATCGGCCGCCGACGATGTTTGGCAGTTTTTTCAACTTGCCTTGCTGCAATGCTTCCACCAGCGTAGATAAAATATCCTGGTACATTGGTTCACCGGCAGCGCCTGATTCTTTGGTCCTGTCCAATACAGCAATTGATCTTACCGAAACTGGCAATACTTTGATCAGGTGCTCTAATGAGAAAGGACGGTACAAACGAACAATGATCACACCTGTCTTACGTCCCGTTTTATTTAACGCTTCGACAGTTTCCTGCACGGTCTCTCCACCCGAGCCCATTACTACGGTCACTTCTTCTGCATCTGCTGCACCATAGTACTCAAACAAGTGATATTGCCTTCCGGTCATTTTTGCAAAATCGTTCATCACTTCTTCCACTATACCGGGCATATTGTTGTAAAAGGTATTCACCGTTTCTCTTCCCTGGAAATAAACATCGGGGTTTTGTGCTGTGCCCCTGATGAACGGATGCTCAGGGTTCAATCCCCTTTTGCGATGTGCAATGACTAATTCATCCGGTATCATTGACCTGATCTGTTCATCGCTCAGCAGTTCCAGTTTATTCACTTCATGCGAAGTACGGAAGCCATCAAAGAAGTGAACGATAGGTATTCTTGACTTTAGCGAAGCTGCTTGTGCTATCAATGCAAAATCATGTGCCTCCTGTACACTGGCAGAACTTAACATAGCAAAGCCCGTAGTTCTTGCCGCCATCACATCCTGGTGGTCGCCAAAGATGGAAAGGCCCTGTGCGGCTAATGACCGGGCGGCTACATGAAATACTGTAGCTGTCAATTCACCGGCGATCTTGTACATATTCGGCAGCATCAGCATCAATCCTTGTGAAGCCGTGAAGGTAGTGGTAAGCGAACCGGTTTGCAGAGCACCGTGTACCGTTCCGGCGGCACCTCCCTCACTTTGCATCTCCATCACATCAGGTATGTTTCCCCAGATGTTTTTCACCCCTTTGGAAGCCCATTCATCAGCCAGTTCTGCCATCGTGGAAGAAGGGGTGAT
>JAEUVL010000635.1 GCA_016786965.1 Chitinophagaceae bacterium | reverse complement strand
CTATGGATCGTGAAAAAGAAAGTAATCGCCGCAACACGTTATCGGCAATCGTTTCAATTATCAAAAGAAAAAGGCTGCCCGGATGAAGTAAAAGCATTTGCCGAAGATCGATGCAAAGAGTATGTACCCCATGATGTATTTGTAATGGACATCTGTCTTTGCGGGGATCAGTATTATATCCTTGAATGTGGTTGTATGAACGGGGCAGGTTTTTATGAGGCAGACATCAACCAAATAATACTAGCGGTAACAGACTATTTCTCAGATGTATGCAAGGAGCCACAATCGCAGGCCAGATAGTTTGTATATTTGTCATCCGCTTCTTTGAAATTATTGCTACAAGCCAGGCTATCGTCCCGATGAAAATCGGGGAGGAAAGTCCGGACAGCACAGAGCAAATGTACCGGTGAAGAGCCGGGTCCCGGTTGCAAAATACCGGGAACAGATAGTGCCACAGAAAATAACTGTCCCGTCAAAAGCGGGATGAGGGTGAAAACGTGGGGTAAGAGCCCACGGCGGTTGCTAGTAATAGTAATGGCGGGTAAACCTTGCATGCTGAAATGCCACATATAGTATCGATTGAGGGCGGCTCGTCCGAGATCCGCCGAAAGGCGGACACGGTACAGGGTAGGCAGATTGATCCTGATAGGTAACTACCGGGACAGATAAATGATAGCCCACGACAGAATCCGGCTTACCGGCTTGTAGCTTTTTTTCTTAAAGTAATTTGTTTCCCAAGAAACCACCCAACTCCATCAACCAGGCTATGCCCAGATGCACCATTAAGCCCCCGAAAATACTCCGGGTGTGATAGACTACAATACCCAATAGGATCCCGCCAAAATAGGAGCTAATACATTCTCCGAGCGGCTTGCCAAAGTGAATAGCACAATAAAAGCAAGCCATTGGTAAAATGGCATCTTTACCTGCCCATTTCATAAAGCCAAGTACCAGGAAGCCACGAAAGAATAATTCAATGGTTAGAAAATCACTGCCGTACGACAACTCAAACAATAATTTTTGCCATGTACTCAGCGATTGTGTATTGTCAATAACAGCTATGGATTGCAATTTAGGATACACTGCCAGGAAATCAGGCTGTGTAGAAGCAACGGCAATCAACGGCATCATGATGAGCAGCATTAACCAGTAAGGTTTCCAATAAATATCCTTTGTTTTTAGCCCTGCAAAAGGAATATGGCCACGATTGGTAAGTTGCCAGGTGATATACACTAAAACAGTTGTAATAAGCAGGAGCAGGGGCCAATAAACAATGTGATTCCACCATTCATTATACAGCAGATTGTCATTAAAATGAAAAGGGAAACGTAAGCTTATTTTTATTGCAAAGATGGCCGGGGCAATGAAGATAAGAAGCAAAAACTTTGGGTGTTTTGGAATTTTGCTTGCAATTGAATAAAGCAGATATGGTACGCCAAAGGCAGTAAGGAAGACTAAATACCAGGCAATAAGTTTAAAGGCCAATGAACTATTTTTTCGAATAGCGGTGTCCAATCCGTATGTATAATTGATATATACAAATACTGCAGTGAAAAGAGAAACTGCTGAAAGTATTCTCTTGTCACTGGAGTGGAAGTAGTGTATGGTGTGGTGAATGATGGTCTTCATCCAGCCAACAAAATAAATTATTTTACTGGTCTTTAAACTTTCTTGCTCTGCTAACTTCAAAAGTTGCGTTAATAATTTTAACCTTTAAAAAAAGTATAGCCATGAAAACTTTATCAATTAACCGGATCTCCCTCGCTGCATTTGCAGTATTATTTTCTCTTTTTATTACTTCCTGTCAGAAGGAAGCCAGTGTAACCAACCCTGCCGACATGACGGAAGAAGAAGCGGCGGTTTATTCTGACGAAAGCTCTCAGGCAGAAGCCAGCTTCGATGATGCCGATGATATTGCCTTTACCGCTGCGGAAGAAGAAGGCAATGCAGGTGGTTTTGGTGTGGAAGGAAAAAGCGCTACTACAGCCCGTCCATTCCTGCCTACTTTCTTCGAACTGCGTGAACGTATTGGCGATTGTGCTACAATCACTGTTACCCCAAACGACAGCACTTATCCTAAAACCGTTACGATCGATTTCGGTGATAGTTGTGTGGGCCGTGATGGCAAAGTAAGAAGGGGTAAACTGGTATTACATTTTACCGGCCCGGTTCGTCGTCCAGGTTCTGTAGTTACCCTCACCTTTGTAAATTATTATGTGAACAGGGCGCACATTGAAGGCACCAAGATCTTCAAGAACCTGTCTGAGCCACCAGTACACAAGTGGAGCATCGAAGTGCTGGATGGTAAAGTAACTTTCCCCAATGGAAGAGGCTACCTGTACGAAGGCATTAAAACGGTAAAACAAATTGCCGGCATACTGACAGGTATAGTAAGGGATGATGTATACCAGATCACCGGCCGTTCTAAAACAACTTTCAGAAATGGTACTACTATCAACATCAATACAGAAGACCCGTTGATCAAAAAAGTAGCCTGTCCCTGGATAAGCGAAGGAACGCTCAAGATCAAGGTAAATGACAGAGTATTGAAACTGGATTTTGGGTTCCCCAACAATGGCAACTGTGATAATAAGGCATTGCTTACCTGGAACAATGGAAACAGCCAGCGCATCATCATACTGCCTTAAACTATGAATTTCGTTGTGAAAAGTCCTCCTGCTATTTGCTGGAGGACTTTTACATTTGCATAATGCGATACTTTCCTCTTTTATTTCTTTTTCTGCTGGTAGCCTGTTCAGGAGGTTCTAAAAAACAAACTGTACACCAACAGGTAGCTGGCAACTGGTTCATCCTCTATCCCCAAGAAGAACTGAAAAACCCGGAACAGGAGGACCTGTATGCCAAACTACAGGACTCGCTGGTAAATTTGAAAGGGGTAAAACTGGTGACCTTTGCTGACAACGGTACCTTCATACAATGGGATAGTACCATACTGCGGGGCAAGTGGGGTACAGTGGATGAATCACAAGTGGTGGTAAGTAAAGCAGGGAAGGGGTTTGATAATTTTAAAGCCACTTTTACCGGCATTGATGAAGACATACTAAAACTGACTGAATATGTCAATGCAGACGG
>JAEUVL010000866.1 GCA_016786965.1 Chitinophagaceae bacterium | reverse complement strand
GCTGCCGCTGGGCACCCTGAACATTGCTGCCATGCAAATATCTGTGTCTGACGGAGTGGCCGCTGCCATGCTATTCTCTGCCGGTTCCCTGCTGGTGGAGATCATTTATGTGAGAATATCACTGGTGGCGATGGACTGGATAAGAAAGCAGGAGAAAGTGTTGAAAGCATTGGAATGGGTAACGCTTGTGATAGTGGTGGCGTTGGCTGTCTCCAGCTTTTATGCAGCCCTTCACCCGAGTGTGGAGAAGAACTTTGTATTGGACAGCCCCCTTCCCAAATTTGTACTGGGATTGGTAATGAGTGCAGTAAATCCGGTTCAGATACCCTTCTGGTTTGGCTGGAGTACGGTGTTGTTTACCAAGAAAGTATTGCTGCCACGGAAAGATCATTATAATACTTATATCCTTGGGATTGGCCTTGGTACTTTTATCGGCAACTGTATTTTTATCTTTGGCGGATTACTTATCGCCAAAAAGATAAATGACAACCAGCATATTCTTAATTGGGTGATAGGAGGCATATTTGCCCTGACGGCATTAATACAACTTTGGAAAATACTGCGCAAGAAAGATGTAGTGCATAAAATGGAGCATCCTGAAGAGGTGACCCATAAGTTTGGGGAGCAAATGGACAAGTTTGAGGAGGGGGTAGGGAAAATGTCACACCGCCATAAAAAATAACCCGGCAACAAGCCGGGTCTTTACTATTTCAGTTTATTATTTATCCAGGGACACGGCCATTTAGTTCAATACTGAGGCGGTCAGGTTATGTTCATCTCCGGCGGATGTGGTGACGAGTACAAGGCCAACGCCTTTTGCATAATAGTATTGGGTAAAATAGCTAAGTGTGATAAGGCTGCCATTCATCATGAGCATGCTTTCGGCTTCTATAAGCATGATGTCTGTATAGGTTTTGCCAGCTACCTCTTTGGTGAGACCGGTATCTTTGATAACATGGCGAAGGATGTTCTCAAGGCCATTGGCTGTAAATTTTACATCCCAGTCATAACCTTTTTCGTCGGTGTCTTTCAGCAAGAGTTGAAAAGTGGTACCATCCCAATGATTGGCGTGAAATTCATCGCCTTCCTGTTTTATCTGTGTAGCGTTGGGCATCATCGAATTCTTCATAGTAAAGAGATTGCCCTCGGCAGCGGTCACTTCATTGGTGTAGGTGTTGCCATCTTTCATGGTGTAGGTCCAGGAGTTTCCCGTAGCAAGCGGATAGTATGACATGTTGGTAAGGTTTGGGTGCGTCGAAATTATGAATTATTGGATGAAATCTTTGTGCTATCACATTATTAGGGTATCAGGTTTGCCTGCGGCAAATGAAGTACTGTTTTAGCCGGGAAGATGGAAGACTGAAAGGCGTAGGTTCTTTTGAGAAGCCGGAGAGAGCTGTTTTCCTGAATCTAATCCACGATAAACAAACGGCAGCCATTTGTAGTAGTAGTGCGGTGCGCTTCATTATTATCTCCCACAAAATAGGTCATACCTTTTGTTAGTGTAAAAATGCGGCCGTCTGCGAGTTCGGTGTCCATTTCTCC
>JAEUVL010000594.1 GCA_016786965.1 Chitinophagaceae bacterium | reverse complement strand
GCACAAAACAGAAGCCATGCTTATCACTGGCGGTTTTGCTCTTTTTATTACCCTTCTGATGATCTTCTGGAAATGGGAACTGCCCACTTTCGAACGTATTGTACAGGATTCAGGTATTGAAGTGGAACTGAACCTGCCTCCCGACCCACCCCTGCCTGAAACACAGGAAGATGGCGGCGGCGGTGGTGGCAACCCGGTTCAGGCCTCCGGTACTGCCGGTATTGCTCCCCCTGCAACCCCTGTTCCCGGGGAGAACAAGGACGCAACTGATGTAGATGAAAATGATGATAAAGATGCTCCCCCCATCCCGAAGCCAACCGTGGTAAAACCTAAGGCAACAGCCGTTACTAATACCTCTATTGCGAAGACAGAACCTAAAAAAATAGAAACACCGGCACCTCCCAGGCCTAAAGCAGTGCTGGGCAAAACCACTACCGGCACTGGCCGTGGCGGTGGCGCAGCCGATGATTATGACCGGGCAGGTGGCCGGGGCACAGGCAGTGGCGTAGGTAATGGAAGTGGTACAGGTGGAGGCAATGGTACTGGTAATGGCGGCGGCAATGGCTCCGGAAGCGGCAGTGGCAGCGGACCGAAAGTAACAAGAGGCGACCGGAAGATCATTCGCTCCTATTCTTTTGAGGGAGACCTGGAAAAAGCGACCGTGTACGCCAATGTTACAGTGTCGCCAGATGGTACAGGCCGTTTCGTTAGCATCGCCAAGGGATCTACGAACAGCAGCAACGCCTATAAAGAAGCGATCATCCGTTACCTGGCCAATATCAAGTTTGATAAAGCCGATCATGAATCGATGCTGACAGTACAATTTAACTTCCGGGTGAATTAAGAAACACCCTCACAATACATTTTTATAGGTCCGCCTGCGGCAAAAACAATTGCCACAGGCGGATTTTTTTTATCCGGCTTAAAGAGCATTTCAGCAACAATATTTTGGTTAACAGCTTGGCTTACATTTGCGCATGATGACTTACACCGAAACGATTGATTATTTATTTTCCCGGCTGCCTATGTTCAGCCGCATCGGTGCGGCTGCCTATAAAGCAGATCTGACCAATACCATCAGGCTTTGTTCTGCGCTGAATGATCCTCAGCAACAATTCAAAAGCATTCATATTGCCGGTACTAATGGCAAAGGGTCCACCAGTCATATGCTGGCGGCCATACTGCAATCCGCTGGTTATAAAACAGGATTATATACCTCTCCTCACCTGAAAGATTTCCGGGAGCGGATAAAAATAAATGGTGAAATGATCAGTGAAGCCTTTGTCATTGACTTCACTAAAAAAATGCAGCCGCTCATCGGGGAAATACAACCGAGTTTTTTTGAGATCACCGTTGCCATGGCCTTTGATTATTTTGCTGAGCAGCAGGTGGAAGTGGCCGTCATTGAAACTGGATTGGGTGGCCGGCTTGACAGTACAAACATCATTAACCCCGAGCTGGCTGTTATCACCAATATTGGTCGCGACCACATGAACCTGCTGGGTGATAGCCTTGAACAAATTGCCTTCGAAAAGGCCGGTATCATTAAAGCCGGTATCCCGGTAGTTGTAGGAGAAACATTACCGGAAACCAAGCCCATATTTGAGCAGACAGCCCGGGAAAGAAATGCCCCGTTAGTGATTGCTTCGCAAATAAGACAGGC
>JAEUVL010000579.1 GCA_016786965.1 Chitinophagaceae bacterium | reverse complement strand
CTGGTTAACTTTACCCGTGACCTGTCCCCCGCTTACAATAACATTTCTTGGCACCGGCACCAGCAGCGGCGTTCCTATGATCGGCTGCGAATGTGAAGTGTGTACTTCTGCAGATCCAAAAGACAACCGTCTGCGATCAAGCATATTAGTGCAATCGCCCGGCACTACACTGGTAGTCGATACCGGCCCTGATTTTCGCTACCAGATGCTGCGCCGTAAGGTCAGGGACCTGGATGCAGTCCTATTCACCCATCCCCATAAAGACCACCTGGCGGGACTGGATGATGTGAAAGCCTTTAATTTCCTGCATAAGAAACCCATGGAGATATATGCCGATTCCCTGACAGAAGAAGCATTGCGGCGTGATTTCTACTATGCCTTCACCGATACCAAATATCCGGGCATCCCCGAACTGAACCTGAATACGATCAACCTGGAGCCATTTACAATTGGCGATATTCCCGTTATCCCCATTTTGGTTTGGCACCTGAAAATGCCGGTAATGGGTTTTCGTTTTGGAAAGTTCACTTACATCACCGATGCCAACAGGATAGAGGATACCGAAAAAGAAAAAATACGTGGCAGCGAAGTGATGGTGTTAAATGCATTGCGTAAGCAAAAACATATTTCCCACTTTACGCTTAGTGAAGCTGTCAGCATGGTGGAAGAACTCCGGGTTCCCTCCGCTTATTTTACCCATATCTCTCACCAGCTGGGACGGCATGCCGAAATTGAAGCAGAACTTCCGGACCATATCCACCTGGCCTGGGATGGATTGCAGTTGGAGTTTACATAGGAGGCCGTCCATAAAATCGTCAACTAACAGGTGTTAGTTTTACCAAAATTCCTTTATCTTGCATTGCCTTTAATGATTGCTTGCCCGCTTATTGAAGGTGCTGTGCCACCCCTGCAACATGGAGTGGCACAGTTATTAAAGAAAACACCAACGATTAAATCTGTATGAATTTTCAAACTGCCGAGCTTACCCAGCAAGTAGCACAAACTGCCCGTGATTTTGCCAACCAGCATATCAAACCATTCGTAATGGAGTGGGACGAAAGCCAGGAATTCCCTGTCCATATTTTTAAGGAAATGGGTAAACTTGGGCTAATGGGTGTACTGGTGCCCGAAGAATATGGCGGTGCGGGTCTTTCCTATTTTGAATACAAATCAGTGATAGAAGAAGTGGCCAAAGTATGCGGGTCCATCGGGCTCAGCCTGGCCGCACATAACTCCCTTTGTACTGGCCATATACTCAGTTTTGGTAATGAAGCACAAAAGAAAAAATGGTTGCCCAAGCTCGCTACTGCAGAGTGGATCGGTGCCTGGGGCCTTACGGAAGCCAATACCGGCAGCGATGCAGGCAACATGCGCTGTACTGCCGTAAAAGATGGCGATGAGTGGATCATTAATGGCACCAAGAACTGGATCACCCATGGCAAAAGCGGTGACGTGGCGGTGGTAATATGCCGCACCGGTGAACCCAGGGCTAAAAATAATTCCACCACGTTTGTAGTGGAAAGAGGCACCCCCGGTTTTACGGCCGGCAAAAAGGAAAACAAACTGGGGATGCGGGCCAGCGAAACAGCCGAGATGGTGTTTGACAATTGCCGACTGCCTGACGCCAACCGCCTCGGAGAAGTGGGAGATGGGTTTAAACAAGCCATGAAAATATTAGACGGCGGAAGGATCTCTATCGCCTCCCTTTCGCTGGGTATTGCCAAAGGTGCTTATGAAGCCGCCCTGCAATATTCGCAGGAACGTCACCAATTTGATAAACCGATATCCAGTTTCCAGGGCATCTCTTTTAAACTGGCGGATATGGCCACCGAGATCGCAGCGGCAGATATGCTGACCCTGCAGGCCTGCGACCTGAAAGAACGAAAACAACCCATGACCAAAGAAGCCGCCATGGCAAAATACTACGCCAGCGAAGTAGCAGTGAAGGTGGCCAATGATGCCGTGCAGGTATTTGGCGGCTATGGATACAC
>JAEUVL010000550.1 GCA_016786965.1 Chitinophagaceae bacterium | reverse complement strand
AGTACAAATAATAATATACAGGTAGTTCTTGGTCTTGGAAAATTTGATGATGAACTGCTGAAAAGGATCACGACTTCAGCCTCGTTAAAAGTTACCGGCACTATTGACCCCTCTTTGGGCAAAGGCCAGAAGATGGATTTGAATGCGGTTACGATAGAAGTACTTGGTGACAGCGATCCTGAAAAGTACCCGTTGCAACTGAAGAACAGGCCCACACTTGAATACCTGAGGGAAAAGGCTCATCTGCGTTTTCGTACCAATACTTTTGGGTCAGTGTTCCGGGTGCGTCACGCATTGGCTTTTGCAGTACATAAATTCTTTAATGAGAAAGGGTTTGTCTATATGCATACCCCCATCATCACTGCCAGCGATGCTGAGGGTGCTGGTGAAATGTTCAGGGTTACTACATTGCCTATAGATGGCTCTGCCCCAAAGAATGAAGATGGTTCTATCAATTTCAAAGAAGATTTTTTTGGCCGCAGTACCAACTTAACGGTAAGCGGACAACTGGAAGGGGAGCTGGGTGCTACAGCCTTCGGGGATATTTATACGTTCGGGCCCACCTTCCGGGCCGAGAACAGCAACACGGCACGGCACCTGGCAGAATTCTGGATGATAGAACCCGAAATGGCATTCTATGACCTGGAAGATAACATGAACCTGGCAGAAGAGTTCATCAAGTATATTATTAAGTATGCCATGGAGAACAACCGGGAAGACCTTGAATTCCTGGCACAACGCCTTGCAGAGGAAGAAAAACAATTGCCACAGGATAAGCGCAGTGAATTAGGATTGATAGAGAAGCTGGAGTTTGTGCTGAACAATAATTTTGAACGCCTTACTTACACCGAAGCGATTGACATTTTAAGAGAAAGCAATCATAACAAGAAAAAGAAATTCCAGTACGAGATCACTGGCTGGGGAATGGACCTGCAAAGCGAACATGAAAGATACCTGGTGGAGAAACATTTTAAGAAACCGGTTATACTTTCCAATTATCCCAAAGAGATCAAAGCTTTTTATATGCGGCAGAATGATGATGGTAAAACCGTTGCTGCAATGGACATTCTGGCACCTGGTATTGGCGAAATCGTTGGGGGCAGCCAGCGGGAAGAAAGACAAGACAAACTGGAACAACGGATGAAGGAAATGCATATACCTGCAGAAGACCTTTGGTGGTATTTAGATACAAGAAGATTTGGAACCGTCCCGCATGCAGGCTTTGGCCTTGGCTTTGAACGGATGGTGCAGTTTGTTACCGGGATGACGAATATACGGGATGTGATAGCTTTTCCAAGAACGCCGGGCAGTGCGGAGTTTTAAGGCGATAATAAAAGAGGCTCACCGGCCTCTTTTATTTTAATGATCATTTTGCATACATTTTATCTTGTATAGCGCTGACCTTATTCATAAAATCAATTCTCTTTGCAGGGTCTGTAATTGTTTTAGAAAACTCTGTTGATGCATTAAGTACGGCTGTGTACAGTTTGGTAAGCTCCAGGTAATTACCGGCATACCCCGGATCTTCTTTTTTCATTTTCTCATCTGCTATTCGGGCATCTGCTACTTTTTGCATAGCATCCAATACGGTGGCTTCATTTTTTAATCCGGCAATATCAATAGAAGGGATATTATTTTTTTCTTCTGCTTGTATAGTTGTGGCTGAAGATGGTTTATCATCTCCCTTTTTCTCATTATTGTCGCAGGAATATAAAAACAGGACTAACGTTGCTGCTGCCAGCAGAAGGGATGGTTTCATGACAAGTTCGTTTTGGTGTTTTAGAAAGGTACGAATTGTTTTGAGACCATCCGGTTATTATTCATGCACACACAAAACAGGTATATGAGACTGAAAGACCAGTTGTTTGGTAGAACTGGTCCTGAACAAACCCTCCAGTAGTTTATGTTTTTTAGGAATAGTAATAATGAGATCCAGGTTGTTTTTTTCTGCAAACTCATTAATGCCATCTTCAATATCCCTGTGTTCAATAAAATGATAAACAGGTTTACTCACTTCGAGCATTGTGTGCAGCAGAGCCGACTGTTCGGGTGTATCGGGTTTAAAGTGCTTGTCGTGATAATCAACATTCAATACATGTAATTCTGCATTAAATGCGGCGGTGAAATTATTAATCACATCAGCCGGAGTGGTTTTTACAACTTCGCGGAAGTCGCAGGCAAAGCCTATTTTTTTGATACCTGTGCCATATTCCTTACCAGGCGGCACACTTATTACCGGCCATTTCAGGTGACGGATGGCTGTGAGAGTGGTACTGCCGAACAGCACTTTCTCCAGACCGGAAGCCCCCCTCGTTCCCATTACTATAGCAAATGGGTTGATCTTTTCGCAAAGGGTTTCCAGTTCATCACTGGTATTACCCATAACAGTTTCGGTATAAATTTTTAATTGCCCTGAAGTGATATGCTCCACCTCATTTTTTAATTTTTCAAGTTGCTCTTCGGCACTTTTCTTTAGTTCTTCTACGGATACCAGTATGATCGGGGTATCTGAATAGCTTACCGGAACCTGGTATGCATGAAAAAGCAACAAACTGGCATTTATTGTTTTGGCCATGTCGATAGCATAATGCAGTGCATTGGTAGCCACAGGAGAAAAATCGGTGGGAACAATGATAGTTTTCATACCGAAATATTTATACTCAAAGGTAGCAAGAGATGTGCCGCTATCGCATGACGACCATCAACTGATCCGATGATTTAATTGTGGAATAAAATAATGATAGCGTCTAATTACAAAACCCAACAAATGATGGACTTGCAACCTGGACAATTACAGACCCGCCATAAGGCAGGTGTTCGGCGTGTGATCAAACACGGCCTGAAAATCGATATGACACCAATGGTGGACCTCGGTTTTTTGCTGATCAGCTTCTTTGTGATCACTACGGAGCTGAGTAAACCAACTGCTATGAACTTATATATGCCCGCTGATGGGCCGCCTACTGAATTAGGAATGTCTAATGCTCTCACAGTGATACCTGATAAGAATAATACAGTATGGTATTATTTTGGAAAATGGGAAGACGCAAGAATGAATGGAACAGTTTATCAGACTACCTATGCCGGAAAGAATGGGCTGCGATGGGTAATAAATGAGAAGCAGGAACAGTTGGACAATGATTTGCGCAGCAAAGAAAAAAGAGACGGACTAATGTTGTTGATAAAGCCAACGGCGCAAGCTTCTTATAAAAACCTGGTAGATGTACTGGATGAAGCAACAATAAACGTGGTAAAAAAGTTTGCCGTATTGAAACTGTCGCCGGAGGAAATGAACTGGCTGCATACACGAAATCAATAAAGCACCGGCATGGAGACCTTGGGGATTTGCGCTATCTTTCGGCGTAAGAATTCCCGTATGTGTATTGATAAGAATTTTGCCGGAAAATTAGTTACCGCTTTTGGTGCCACTGTATTCCTGGCATATCTTATCTACCGGGTAATGCTGGTATTCTTTCCACATCCGGATGCCGGTGGTGTAGAGGTAAATGTCGTTTATTTTATCCAACGCATATTAGATGGACAACCTTTTTATAGCGATCCAGAACTTCCGCCGTATGCAATCGCTCAATATTCACCGCTTTATTATTACCTGGTTGCAGGCGTTGCAAAACTTTCTGGTTCCGGTCCGGACAATGTGTTTGCATTGTTCATTACAGGTCGTATTGTTTCGTTGGTTTTGAATATTGCATTCGTAGTAGTCGTATTTCTTATTTGTAGAAAAACAATGTCTGTATCCCTGCGGCGAAGTGCCATGGTTTCATTCACCGCTTTTATTTTTCTTCAAATCACTTCCTTTGCCCGGCCCGATAGTCTCTATCATTTTTTCTTTATGCTGACCATCTATTACTTTTTAACAGCAGCCAAAAAGGAGGAGGAGGTAAAGCCATTTCGCAGTTTTATTCTCCTCGCTGGTGTGTTTGCCGCCCTGGCTTTATTTTCAAAACAAACAGCGATAGTGTTGCCGCTAGTTATTGGGCTTTGGTTTGTTTTAAAAAGAAAATACAACAACCTGTTTCTTTTTTCATTGGTGTATGTGTCAATTACCAGCCTCTTTATGCTGGGCATTTCTTTTTTCCTCGGATATGATCTTTTTATTAAGAATGCCATACAAGGCATTAATAATGGAGTAAGCATTACCTGGTATCGCAACGTAATACTTATACCTGTATATACAGGCTACGGATTAGTTTTTTTAGCTTTTTTTACTGTTGTATTGTTATATATAAAAAAGGATAAAAGGCAATTGATGAAATTATCGGGTTTTATATTGCTGCTTCTGTTTGTTTTGCTGAATGGCATTGCCCTGAAGTTTGGTTCTGTTCCAGGATATCTTACAGAGTGGTGGACAATACTATTTATATTGACAGCATACTACTGGCCATCTTTTTGTATGATGGCCTCGAGGATTCATCGGTGGATACCCGCTATTATTGTTATAATTCTCTTTGCATTGAAAGGAGCGGAGATCGTTAATCCTATTTCAGAAAAGATACAAGCTCTATCATCGTCTTTATTGATGAAGGGTTACGAGAATGAGAAGGCGGTAGCCGAAAAAGTCAAAAAAAGGCTTCAGCCCGGAGACGGATTTGTGGTATTTACCAATATTTACACACCCGACAGCTACCAGGCAAATTTCTTATTCCGCCATGCGGTGATGCCGCAAATGGAAATAGTGGCTTTATCTACCTACCCAATGGGGAAATATAATTATACTGACTTTGAAAAAGG
>JAEUVL010000527.1 GCA_016786965.1 Chitinophagaceae bacterium | reverse complement strand
TCACCGATTCTCCCGAACAATTCTGCATTGCCACCGAACTCGTCGATCGCAATCGCATCACCTCCAAATCAAAGAAGATACTAAAAGAAGCCAGCCACTTCAGGCTGCGTCCATTCCGCTTTTTGATCAATAAGAATTAATCTCTGGTAAGACTGAACTACATAAGTACAGCAGGATATAATTAGAAATAAACAGATAGCTATCCAGGTTGAGATTGGTAGGATTATACTGGCACATAGCCCTGTGGTACTTTCAAATTATTTCATTGTCAGATCATCAAATTACTTCACCTTCCCCAGCGCCTCCCTCAGTTTCCCCACCATTTCCTCTATCTCCTCCTTCTTACAAGTACCCACACTCAGGCGGTACCAGGGCGAACTTTTATCAGCGCCGAAGGCATAAAAAGGAACCACAGCCAGCCCCGCATTATTAAGCACATAAGCAGTAACATCGCTTTGGTTGCTGATCAGGTCGCCATTCGCAGCAGTCTTGCCAACCAGGTCTATTTTAATAGTAAGGTAGATCGCCGCTTCCGGGGCGATCGCATCCACAGGCAGCCCCTCACTTTTCAATTGCATGAATCCAGAGTAGATGCGGCGCAGCCGTTCTTCGATCTCTTTCTTAAAGTTGGTCAGGTACTGGTGAATACTGTCACGATGGCCGAGATAATACGCCACCGCCTTTTGCTCAGCCATAGGTGCCCAGGCCCCAATATGCGTAAGGATGGCCTTCATCTTACTGATGACGGTGGACGGCCCCATGGCCCAGCCCACCCGCACACCCGTAGCCGCAAACACTTTACTGATCGCATCAATGTAGATCGTATACTCCCGCATGGCCGGGCGAAGCGTAACAGGGTTGTAATGCTCGATATCGCCGTAGGTAAGGTGCCAGTACATCTGGTCATACATCAGGTAAAGCTTCTTTTCATCCGCCCCGCGGCGGTTGTTTTCCTCTATCACCATATCGCAGATCGCTTCCAGTTCTTCCCGGCGAAAGGTGGTGCCGGTAGGGTTTTGTGGAGAGCAAAGAGAGATCAGGGTAGCCTGTTGCACATACGGCCGGATATCATCAGCCGTAGGCATAAAATTAGTGGCCGCCGTAGCCTCTATCACAATATGTTCGCCACTTACGAAATGAGTGTAATGATTATTATTCCAGCTCGGCACAGCATAGATGATCTTGTCACCCGCATCACACAGGGCCCGGAACACCGCATAGATAAGCGGGCGGCCGCCTGAGGCCACCAGTATTTCCTGCAGGCCATAGTCAAGCCCCTCTTCCTCCAGGATGAAAGAATGAATAGCCTCCCGCAGGTCCAGGTTACCTTCCGCAGCAGGATAGTTCGTAAAATGTTTGCGGTAAGCTTCCACGATCGCA
>JAEUVL010000521.1 GCA_016786965.1 Chitinophagaceae bacterium | reverse complement strand
CGAGATGGCCTATAAAATGCAGATCTCAGTTCCAGAAGTAATGAACATTAATGATGAACCACAATATATCCATGATATGTATGGTGCTAAACCAGGTGAAGGCCGCTTTGCCAACAATGTATTGCTGGCAAGAAAGCTGGTAGAGAAGGGCGTTCGATTTGTACAATTATTCGACTGGGGCTGGGATACACATGGCGATTCGGCTGATAATGCCGTGGATGTAGGCCTGATAAATAAATGCCGCACGGTAGATAAACCGATCACAGCTCTGCTGCTGGACCTGAAACAAAGAGGCTTGCTGGACGAGACCCTAGTGGTATGGGGAGCTGAATTCGGAAGAACCCCCATGATGGAAAACCGGGATGGTAAAAAGATGCCTTTTAAAGGAAGGGACCACCATGGCGAAGGTTTTAGCATGTGGATGGCCGGGGGCGGTATCAAAGGCGGCACCAGTTATGGTGAAACAGATGAGATCGGCTACAGTATCGTGAATGGCAAAACGGAAGCCTTCGATATACAGGCCACGATATTGAATCAATTGGGATTTGATCATGAAAAGCTAACGTATGAGTCACAGGGTCGCCCTTTCCGTCTGACTGATGTAAGCGGTAAAGTGATTACTGATATACTGGCTTAAGAACTGTTCAAACACTTTTAAATGAAGCATAACCGGAGAAATTTTCTCAAACTAACAGGAACTGCCACCACAGCAGCCTTACTTTCTTCATTGAACAGTTTTGCCGATACTGCAATGCCAGTTACCAATATTCAAAACGGATACCAGCTAAAAATACTGGCTACCAACTGGGGTTATGATGGATCGATGGATTCCTTTTGTGCTAAAGCCAAAAAGGAAGGATATGATGGTATTGAAAACTGGTGGCCGGATGAAAAGAAAGAACAGGATGAAATGTTTACCGCACTAAAAAAATATGGATTGGAAGTAGGCTTCTTATACGGAGCCTGGCAAAGCGACCCGGCAGAGCATTTGGAGCAGTTCAAAAAAATAATGGATACCATTGCTAAACAAAATATCCAGGTACCACTCTATATTAACCTGCATTCCGGCCGCGATTATTTCAGTTTCGAAGACAATTGTAAATTCATCGACTATACTAATACACTGGCAAAGGAAACCGGCATGTTGATCTGCCATGAAACACACCGGGGTCGTATGATGTACGCAGCTCACGTCACTAAAGCATTTATTCAAAAATATCCTCAGTTAAAACTTACTTTGGATATTTCCCACTGGTGTAATGTGCATGAAAGTTTATTGGATGATCAGGTCTCTAGTGTTGATCTGGCACTGGAACGCACCGAACACATACATGCCCGGATTGGCTATGCCGAAGGCCCGCAGGTAAATGACCCCCGGGCACCAGAGTGGGAGGGTACGGTAAAACAACATTTTGCCTGGTGGGATAAAGTAGTGGAGCGAAAAAAAAGAAATGGAGAAAGAATGACTTTTCTTACAGAGTTTGGGCCACCGCTGTATATGCCCACACTACCTCACACCTTGCAGGCTGTAAGTGATCAGTGGGCCATCAATGTACATATGCTTCAACTGCTGAGAAAAAGATATGGAGCATAGTTAAAAATAAAAAGGACGTATAAAAATTAGGCAGTGCTACTAACTATTGGAGATTTTATCGGACGATTTCACCCCCTGCTGGTGCATTTACCCATTGGCATATTG
>JAEUVL010000507.1 GCA_016786965.1 Chitinophagaceae bacterium | reverse complement strand
CAATGACTATTTTATCCATTAACTTTGTTCAATATCTGATATACCATGAGTACCATTAAGGTAGCAATAGCTGATGATCATAAAATATTCCGCAAGGGAGTAATTCTTTCGCTGCGCCTGTTCACCAATATCAAGTTTGTACTGGAGGCCGAGAACGGGCAGGAACTGCTGGACGGTTTGACTGCCGCTGCACCCGATGTGGTGCTGATGGACCTGCGGATGCCCGGCAAAGACGGGATAGAGGCCACCAAAGCCATCAGTAAACAATTTCCGCATATAAAAGTACTGGTGCTTAGCATGTACGAGGATGAACGCTTTGTCTATCACCTGATGGAAAACGGCGCCAATGGTTACCTGCTGAAGAATGCCGAACCCAATGAGATACGCCGGGCCATTATGGAAGTGCATGAAAAAGGATACTACCTGAATAATTTTGTGAACCGTATTCTTTTAAAGAAATCACATTCCCGACAAAAGGTGGTGCCTTCACTTAACAGCGAGATCACTCTCAGCGATAAAGAAAAAGATGTGCTGCGTTTTATCTGTATGGAATTTACCGCCGCAGAAATTGCTCAAAAAATGGAGATCAGCCCTAGAACAGTGGAGGCTATAAAAGACAGGCTGATGGAAAGATTTGGCAGTAAGAACACGGCCGGGTTAGTGTTCTTTGCGGTAAAAAATAACCTGATTGATTAGAGAGAAGTGAAGAGTTTAGAGTTATAGTAAACTGCCCCTTAACATCCTCGCACTCTTATTTTCACCTTCTCAAATTTCCATCTTTTAAAACACCATTTCCGGGATATATCCTTCCACAATTAATTTCCCGGCTGTTTTTGTCTGTATTTCTTCTACCGACACTCCGGGAGCTCTTTCGAGTAGTTTAAATCCGGCTGGTGTTATATCCAGCACGGCCAGGTCCGACACGATCTTTTTTACACACTTAATGCCGGTGAGCGGTAAACTGCATTTCGGCAATAGTTTGGATTCCCCTTTAGGGTTGCTGTGTACCATGGCCACAATGATATTCCTGGCACTGGCCACCAGGTCCATAGCTCCCCCCATTCCCTTTACCATTTTCCCGGGTATCTTCCAGTTAGCAATATCCCCTTCTTCGCTCACTTCCATGGCACCGAGTACGGTCAGGTCCACTTTACCAGCCCTTATCATTCCAAAACTCATGGCCGAATCAAAAAAGGCTGAACCAGGTACCGTGGTGATGGTTTGTTTACCAGCATTGATCAGGTCAGGGTCTTCCTCTCCTTCAAAAGGAAAAGGCCCCATTCCCAACAATCCGTTCTCACTTTGCAGCACTACATTTATCCCTTCCGGAATGTAATTGGCCACCAGTGTTGGTATACCAATGCCCAGGTTCACATAATATCCGTCTTTCAGTTCCTTTGCAATGCGTTGTGCTATTTGTTCTTTCGTAAGTCCCATAATAATTTGAAAATTATATAATTTGATAGTTTGAAAATGCCTCCCGGTTCTCAGTTTCCCTTTCGCTTTGCCGAGGCAATTATACTTGAAAGTATCCTCTCGATTTCCTCCATGTCTGGTATCATACTACCCGGATCCGGATAATGGTCGGAAAATTTCATCAGCAATACCCAAAATTTTTGTTCATCTCCTTCCTTAGCAGCAATCTTCATCTTATGTATAAAATCCGCTTTACTTTCTGCATTTTGCGCCTCCCATACATTAGCTCCAATAGATGTGCCTGACCGGATGATCTGATCGGCCAGTGCAAATCGTTTCATTGCATAAAGTTTTTCTGCATAGTCCAGCACTTTAAGGGCATATTGAAAAGTTTTGTCTACGATAAGGTTTGGTTTGTCATTCCGCATATTTAATACTGTTTTTTACAAGAGGTAGCGGAGTGTATGGTATATCTCAAATTATCAAATTCATTCATTTTCAATTATTCTTCCTCACCGTCCGTTGTTCTATTCG
>JAEUVL010000403.1 GCA_016786965.1 Chitinophagaceae bacterium | reverse complement strand
CACTAAAGATTCCCTTTCTGTACATAGAAGATACCCCCCGCTTTGCTTACCGGGGCATGCACCTGGATGTGGCCCGCCATTTTCAACCTGTTTCTTTTGTAAAGAAATATATTGATTACCTGGCACTTCATAAGATCAATAAATTTCACTGGCACCTGACAGAAGACCAGGGCTGGCGTATTGAAATAAAAAAATACCCGAGACTGACACAGGTGGGCGGTTGGAGAAATGGGACCATCATCGGCCGCTATCCCGGAACAGGAAACGACAAAATAAAATATGGGGGCTTTTATACACAGGAAGAAATAAAAGAAGTAGTGAAATATGCGGCTGACCGGTATATTGATGTTATTCCTGAAATAGAAATGCCGGGACATTCATCTGCTGCCATTGCTGCTTATCCGCAACTAAGCTGTTTTCCTGAAATACCCACCATCAATTATTTTCCAAAGGATTGTGAGTGGTATGGTGATAAAAATGGGAAACAGGTACAGCAGACATGGGGGGTATTTGATGATGTGTTTTGCGCCGGCAATGACAGCACTTTTATTTTCCTGCAGAATGTACTAGACGAAGTACTGGCCCTTTTCCCTTCCAAATACATACATGTGGGTGGCGATGAATGCCCGAAGGAGAACTGGAAAAAATGTAACAAGTGCCAGATGCGTATCAAGAATGAAGGACTGTCTGATGAACACCATCTCCAAAGCTATTTTATACAGCGGATGGAAAAGTACCTGAATGATAAAGGCCGCATATTAATTGGCTGGGATGAGATACTGGAAGGCGGCCTGGCACCCAATGCCGTGGTGATGAGCTGGCGGGGTGAAACGGGCGGTATAGAAGCGGCCCAACAAAAACACCAGGTGATCATGTCGCCGGGCAATCCTGTATATTTCGATCATACACAAAGTGAGAATGAAGATTCAGTGACCATTGGCGGTTTTAATCCATTGGAAAAAGTATATGCTTATGATCCTATTCCTGCCAAACTGCAGGAACCCGCTTCGCAATATGTAATGGGCGCACA
>JAEUVL010000367.1 GCA_016786965.1 Chitinophagaceae bacterium | reverse complement strand
TGCACGTTTTTTTTATTATATAACACACTTAGCAGAGAAGGAAAAGCTGTAAACTGAAATACTATTATAAGAGTTGAGTAATATTAAATGAGTTTTCGGGGATACGCTCTAAATAGTACATAACAACAGCTTGTATCAGCTCAACCACTGCAGGGCAGATCTTTAATACTTTTGTAAGAAAATTCTTTCCGCCTTTCCGTCTCCCCGGCACATATCCTTTTTTAGGAAGTAGCCAATCTTGTTTTCAAAGTAGCCAATCTTGTTTGCAGACTAGTCTTCCTGGTTTAGCGACTAAGCTTCCTTGTTTAGCGACTAGGCTTCCTAGTTTAGCGACTAAGCTTCCTTGTTTAGCGACCAGGCTTCCTAGTTTAGCGACTAGGCTTCCTTGTTTAGCGACTAGGCTTCCTAGTTTAGCGACTAAGCTTCCTGGTTTAGCGACTAAGCTTCCTTGTTTAGCGACTAGGCTTCCTGGTTTAGCGACTAGGCTTCCTAGTTTAGCGACTAGGCTTCCTGGTTTAGCGACTAGCCTTCCTAGTTTAGCGACTAGCCTTCCTGGTCTGCCAACAAGTAATTATTAATCAATAAGTTATTCTTTCTCCTCCCGAAATGGCTTTATTGACCATAATAGTAAGAAAATAAGCCTTGGCGACTTTGCGCCTTAGCGAGCTAAACCCTCTGTCTCTCCCGCCACAGTGCCATGTCGCAAAGAATACAGAGCTCTGCCAAAAGCGCCAACAGCACATTATAAAGAGTACGGTTTTATAAAAAAACGGCGGCTAACGCCCCACTGCCCGCTCTAAACCACCAATTGCCGGAGGGCACCCGCCAGCCCCCGTTTACCCACCCAAAAGCTCCCGCTTTACCCTATCTTTGCCCACTCCAAAAAAATAACAATGAAGTTTGATCGTAATACGCTGCTTGGTTTTGGAATTTTAGCCATCCTGTTCTTCGGCTATTTCTATTTCACCAACCAGCAACAGGCAGAATACCGCAAAAAAAAGAAAGCAGAGGAAGCGGTAAAACTGGCAAAAGAAGATTCACTCGCCAAACTCAACAAGCCCAAGCAGGATTCCCTGAATAAAATACAGGATTCTATTTCAACAGTAACTAAGACCGCCCTCTTTAAAGGAGCTACCGATACCACCGAGAAAACCATCGTGGCAGAGAACGACCTGGTAAAAGTAACCTTCACCAACAAAGGCGGACAGGTAAAGAAAGTGGAACTCAAGCAGTACAGGGGCCACGACAGTTCACTCGTAAAACTCGCAGGCACCGATTTTGACAAGATCAGTTATACCATCAATACAGGAAGGTCCGGCCCAGATGCCACCACCGAAACTGCCGATCAGTTTTTCTCCAGCAATGAAGTCGTAAAAAATGCAGATGGCTCACAGGTCATCAGCTTCACCCTTACCTCCGCCGATTCAGCAGCCGCTAATTCCATCACCCACGAGTTTCTCCTGAAAAAGGATGATTACATGGTTGATTTCAACATTAAAATGAATGGCGTGAACCAGTGGCTTACCCAGGGAGGTATGAACCTTACCTGGCAATATGCAGCCGCACAGCAGGAAACAGATATCTCCTACGAGCAGCAGAATACACAGGTCAGCTATGTAAAAGACGGCAGCTTCGACTATCATACCATCGGAAGAAAGAGCAGCAAGAATTTTGATGAATCTGTGAAATGGATAGGAATGAGGCAGCGCTTCTTTTTTGCCATCCTTACCGCAAAGAATAATTTTAACATGGGCACCATGGAATGGACGATGCCACCCGATTCTGCCAGGACGGTAGTAAGGTCTGTCGCCAAAATGAAGATACAGGTACCCGCAGGTTCACCCGCCATCGTTCCCCTCAGTCTTTATTATGGCCCATCTGAATATCATATCCTGAAAAGGTATGACATGAAGTTTGAGAAAGCCGTAAATCTGGGCCAGGGCATTTATGCATTCGTACGCCCCATCAATAAGTTTATTATCATCCCCATATTCGATTTCCTCAAAAGTATTGCCGGCAGTATGGGATTGGCCATTGCCCTGCTCACACTGTTCATCAAACTGGTTACTTCTCCGTTATTATATAAAAGTTACCTGAGCGGAGCTAAAATGAAAGTACTCCGTCCTGAGATCGCCAAACTCAAAGAAAAGCATGGCGGCGATCAGCAGGCCATGAGCATGGACCAGATGAAATTATTCCGGGAAGCCGGGGTAAACCCGCTCGGAGGCTGCTTACCGGCACTGCTGCAGATCCCGATCTTCTTTGCCCTCTTTAGTTTGTTCAACTCAGATGTAGCCCTTCGGGGAGCAGAGTTTCTCTGGAGCACCGATCTGGCCGCTTTTGATGATCCGATCAAACTGGGTTTCCGCATTCCATTCTTTGGCAGCCATGTCAGTGTGTTCAACCTTACAGCCGTCTTTACCAGCTTCCTTATTTCCTGGTATAGCATGAGCATGACGCCCGACCAGAGCAACCCGGTACTGAAGTACATGCCTTATATTTTCCCGGTATTCCTCTTGTTCTTCTTCAACCAGTTACCTTCCGCCCTTACCTGGTATTATACGGTGTCCAACGTCATAACACTGGCCCTGCAATACATTATTCAGAACTACATTATTGACCATGATAAGATAATGGCCAAAATTGAGGAGAACAGGAAGAAGCCCAAGACAAAATCCAAGTGGCAGGAGCGGATGGAACAAATGCAGGAACAGCAAAAGAAGATGAAAGAAATGCAGCAAAAGAAGAAAAAGTAAACAACACACACGTTGTTAAAATAATCTTAAGAAGAACCGGGTTCAGGCGCAATGGACCCGGTTTTTCATTTTACGCAACTTATTGGTTAAATTGGCACGTCTTTTATATATAAAGGGAGAATACACAAAATGAAAAAGATAACACACATATTTCTTGGATTGACAGCCTTGGTTTTTACAGTTCAGCTTTCAGCACAGCGAAAGCTCACCGAGGCTACAATATCGTATGATATTGTCATCAATACCAGCAATAAAGCCCCGCAGGCCGCCGACTTATTAGATGGTGCCACCAGTGTTATTTACCTCAAGGGTAATTCCAGCCGTTCAGAAATGATTAGTTCATTAGGTACACAAGCCACCCTTATAGATGGTAAATCAGGCGACGTAACAGTATTAAAAGATTATGGTGAGCAGAAGTATATGATCAAAATGACACCTGAAAACTGGAAAGAATCCAATAAGAAATACGAAGGGGTCACCTTTACTTATACAAATGAAGAGAAGATCATCGCAGGTTATAAATGCCAGAAAGCAACTGGTACATTAACAGATGGCAGCACTTTTACGGTATTCTTTACAAAAGAGCTGTTGCCGGTAAACAAAGATTTTCAATACCTGAATAAGAATCTTCCCGGCCTGGCCATGCAGTATGAGGCCAATATGGGTAAGACGATTGTAACATACACCGTGTCGAGCATCAACTTTAACCCGGTATCACAGGCAAAATTCGACTTACCAAAATCTGGTTACAGGGTGATGACGTATGAAGAAAGTAAAGGGGGAGGTAATAATTAATTCCGCTGAAACTGGCGGTTACCAATATCGATTTTCACATTGCCCAGACCCACTTTCTTTTTGAGGGCAACAACATAAGTGGTCTTGCCTTTTTGCATGGTAACAGTGGTGTTCAGGCGTATGTAACGTTTGTCAACAGGAGTATTATTGATCACCTGGTTGCCACGGAATGTATAACCGGAACGAAGGGAAAATGCACCCTGCTTATTAGTGGTCCTGCTGGATAATAAATTTTTCTTAGGACCCTCTGATTTGTTCCCATCACCCAGGGTAGCAAAAGAGGCTATGGCGGAAGCGGCTATTAAAAACAGCACTGCCAGCTTGCGTCCTACGACCTTTCTCACTATTTTAAACTTGGGGTGGTCCATTTTTACAAAAGTAAACACAAAAAAGGATATAATATATACCGTTTGTCCAGAACTTTAATACTTCATTAACGGCGAAGAAGGCAAATTGTTACATCCGGGTACAAGAAAAATACACTTATTTTGCACATATGGGGAAAATTCAACCCGCTCAGAGCTGTCTTTTTTAACTTAACTTGTTGGGAATTACATATTTCAGGGGGTTCCGAAGATTCGGGACTGTCTGACTGGCTCTTTCTCCCGGACAAATCGGGATTACTCACCAAACTTTGGTCGATGAAAGAAAATAACCCTCACCGGGAAGACCGGGAACAGATCCGGGAACTGCTAAAACAATTCGAAAATCTGAAAAATGGCCGCAGCCACTCATTCATAGAAGAAGATTCGTTTGAAAAGATAATCGATTACTACCAGGAAAAGGAAGACCTCGTAAAGGCAATGGAAGCAGCTGAAACCGGCAGCGAACAGTTCCCTTATTCCTCCATGCTATTGATAAAGAAGGCAGACATCTTACTCGCCAACCGCCGGTACCAGGATGCACTTGACATATTGGAAGAAGCAGAACTGCTGGACAGCGGAAATATTAACCTCTATATTCTGAAGACAGATGCCTATCTCGCATTAGACCAGCAGGAAAAAGCCGTGGCCCTCCTGGAAGAGGCGCTGGCCTCATTCGAAGGAGAAGAAAAGATCGAACTGCTGTTTGAGCTGGCAGATGTATATGATGATTATGAAGATTTTGACAAAGTATTCGACTGCCTGAAGATGGTATTGGAAGATGAACCTACCAACGAAGAGGCATTATATAAGATTTGCTTCTGGACGGATTTTACAGGCCGCAATGAAGAAAGCATCCGCCTGCACCAGCAAATAATAGATGAATATCCATACAGTGAGTTGGCCTGGTTCAACCTGGCAGCGGCTTACCAGGGATTAAAACTGTATGAAAAATCCATAGATGCTTACCAGTATGCCATTACCATAGACGAAAAGTTTGATTATGCTTACCGCAATATGGGTGATGCATATATCCGCTTGCGCAAGTACAAGGAAGCCATCGAAGTACTCGAAAAAGTAAATGAACTGGCCAAACCCGAGGAAGTAATTTTTGAAGCGATAGGACATTGTTATGACCGGCTGAAGAATTTTGCCCAGGCAAGGACTTATTACCGAAAGGCTTCGCACATGCGGCAGGATGATAGTAAGCTATTCTATAAAATAGCCTGCACTTACTTCAATGAAGGCAATTGGGAAAGCTGTCTGAAGCAATTGGATACGGCAATGCGGATACACCGGCTGCAGGCTGAGTATAACCTGCTGGCAGGTGAATGTAAAATGCAATTAGGCCTCTTTAAAGATGCGATCCAGTATTTCCTGAATGTAGTAAGGGTAAGGCCCCGCAATGCCGGGGGTTGGGAATCGCTCATCCGCTGCCTGTATAAAGGCGAATTCTTTGAAGAAGCCATGGAGCAAACAGATGCCGCATTAAGACTCACCAACGGTAAACCCATCTTCCTTTTCTATAAAACGGCTGTATTGTTTAGTTTAGGAAAAACCAAAGAAGCCTTATTGCAATTAGAAGCTGCCATGGAACATTCCCCAAAGCTGCTGAAGAAATTTATAGAACTCAATCCCTCCATTCTTCAAAATCAGCAGGTGGTGGATGTAGTGGCCAGGTTTAAGCGCAATAAGTCTATCTGATGTACTGACTTTTATCAGCGGCTAAATCAACAACACTATGCTCATTCTTCCCTATTTTTGCGGCCATCCGAAAAGTCTTAACAATCAAACAGCATAAGCATGAATTTTAATTTGTCGCAGATACCAGACCGGAAACAAAAACCTCGTCTGTCAGGCATTACCATGGTAATGGATAAAGGACTAAGTGTGGAAGAGGCCAGGAATTTTCTGAGTGTATGTCACCCGCATGTGGATATTATAAAGCTTGGGTTCGGTACATCTTTTGTCACCCCCAATCTTAAAGAGAAACTGGAAGTATATCAATCCTATAATATTCCTGTTTACTTCGGCGGCACTTTGTTTGAGGCTTTTCTGATCCGCAACCAGTTTGATGATTATATAAATGTGTGCAGGGAATTTGGCATCAGCTATATGGAAGTAAGTGATGGCTCCATCACTATTCCGCATGCAGAAAAATGCGGGTATATAGAAAAGCTGACCAAGTATGGAACCGTGTTAAGCGAAGTGGGTAGTAAGGACGCAGCACATATCATTCCCCCATATAAATGGATAGAGCTGATGAAGGCCGAACTCGAAGCTGGTTCCACTTATGTCATAGCAGAAGCGAGAGAAGCGGGCAATGTAGGTATCTACCGCGGCAGCGGCGAAGTAAGAGAGGGCCTGGTGCAGGAGATACTCACCCAGATACCCGGCGAGAAAGTGATATGGGAGGCGCCTCAAAAAGCACAGCAGTTATACTTCATTGAAATATTAGGTTGTAATGTAAATCTTGGTAACATCGCCCCGTCCGAGGTAATACCATTGGAAACAATGCGTATCGGCCTGCGTGGCGATACATTCAACCTGTACCTCGATAAATAAGCTAACACCCCATGCGCCTTTTTGGACTGATAGGGTATCCGTTGTCTCATTCATTCTCTAAGAAATATTTCACAGAGAAGTTTGCAGCAGAGGGGATAGACAACTGTCAGTACGGGTTATTTCCACTTGCTTCCGTTAGCGAATTAGCTGGCTTATTATCAGCCCATCCTCAACTGGAAGGATTAAATGTCACTATCCCTTATAAGAAACAGGTAACGGATTTTATCGATCTGAGGGCTATGCCCGCAGGACTCACTGCTTGTAACTGTATCAGGATCCGGAATGGAAAGCTGACCGGGTATAATACGGACATCATTGGCTTTGAGCAAAGTTTGTTGCCCCTTCTTCAACCGCATCATACAAAAGCACTGGTACTGGGTAATGGCGGCGCTGCAGAAGCAGTCATCTTTGTATTGAATAAATTAAAGATCAGGTATGATGTGGTAAGCCGCCGAATGCACAAAGGATCTACGCTTACTTATAACGACCTTGATGAGGCTATTATTGATTCAAGTACCATTATTATAAATACCACACCACTCGGAATGTACCCTGGTGTGAATGAATGCCCTGGTATACCCTATCAGTATTTATCAGTGCAGCATTTGTTGTATGACCTGGTGTACAATCCGGCAAAAACACTGTTCCTGCAAAAAGGAGAGGAGCGGGGAGCAGTGATCAAGAATGGTGAAGAAATGCTGGTCCTGCAAGCAGAGGAAAGCTGGCGGATATGGAATGTATAAGTATTTGATGAGGTACGGTTACCTTTTCATCTTTTTCAATGCTTCCTCCGGCACGGCGGTTATTTTTTTCATCTTGTAGTCATAACAAACCATTCCTGTTTTTGCAGCCGCTACCAGGATCGTTTTCTCCACACCTTGTTTTTCCAGTTTGTAGAAGATATCAAATCCAACCTTGGAAAATTCACCTGCTGTTACAGACACGGTAAGCACATCTCCATAGAATAATTCGCTTTTGAATTCAATGGCCACATCAGCCATTATCATTCCCGCACCGGCCACATTCATTTCAGTATATCCAATGCTGCTGAAGTATTGCATCCTTGCTTCGTGAATGAGAGATAGGATGGCATCATTTCCAACATGGCCGCCATAGTTTACATCGGTAATCCGCACCGGTATCTGGCAATTGAATTGAAATGTATCCGGCAGGCTGATCTTTATTCTTGCCATGTATTTATTTTAAACTTTAAAGGGAAGGAAGAGGTATAAAATTAAATAACAGGAGGGGATGATCAGAATTTTTCATCCTCTTCCGAGTTACTCAAGAGGCTTAGTATGTCAATCAGGTTTCCGGGAGAGTGCCCCGCAGATGAATTGGCCATTTTTTCCTGCCATTTTTTCATCTGGTCTTTACATTCCTCATCCTGCTCTTCACCAGAAACGCAGCATATCATATTGCTTAATTTCTTGGACATCCGAATGATATTGCCATCGGGTGTTATCAGCATAATATAGCGGTCAGTGTCTTTCTTATGATAGGGGATACTGTTTTCATTGCCGAGGTCCAGGTCACGGGTGGTGCCAGATTGTCCAAAATAAAAATTAGCGGCTTCTTTTATTTTACTGTTGGTGTTGATGTCAAGCTTTGCATAAGTTTTTTTGCTGGCTTCGAGTGCGGCTTCGTTCCTTGCATCATCATCAGTGCCGACGCTGCTTGTTCTGTCGCTGGCAACTACTGGTTCATTTGTTACAGTCTCTTCTGTTGGAATGACGATCGTATTCTTTTTCTCTGGAACTGCAGGCGAATCTTTCTTGGCCACCGTTTCTATCTCCTTTTTATTATTGAGCAGAGAATAACCAGCCCAGGCCAACAGCCCGGTAATGACTGCAGCCGCTGCATATTTCAACAAAGGTGATAATCTTCTGTGATCGGGTATTGCCGCTTCATGCTCCGCATCAAGTGCTCTTTGTATTTTACTCCAGGTTGCGGCTGGTGGGGTTACTTCTATGACAGATAGTTTAGCAGCGTAGGCGTTTTCAAATACTGGTTGATCCAATGCAGCAGCAATGTTTTGCCATGCTGGTGCGGGTGGGGTCTCTTCCAACGCATAAAGCGCAGAAGGAAATCTGCTGGACAATTCGGCATCGTCTAGTTCGGCACTGATCTTATTCCATACACCGTCCGGTGGCGTTATTTCAAGGTTATATAGTTTGTTGTTGTTTTCCAAGATCAATATTCCATTTTGCGGTCTAGCTGTTTATGTTGAGTGTGCCCCAAAAAGTATAACTGGCATTGCTGCCGGTAATTTCAAGACGCCAGGTTTTAAAATCTTCTGCATTATCACAATTATTACCACGGCCCTGCAACACAAGAAAGTAAGTGGCAGGTTTTTGAAGGCCACCGCTGAAAAAACCTGTACCACTTTGAACGGTACCTTTGAAACGCATTTCTTTATAAAGTATCACCTCACCGGCCTGTGAATCGTGTATATCTGCTTTGAAGTTTTCAATTTTCAAGGGCAGTAGAAGGTTTAGTGTACCCGTCTTGGCATCAGCGGTTTTGAAATCGAACTTCCAGCTTTTAGCAGTGAGAGAATTTTTGGAAGTAAAAAAAACAGAACTGGTTGCTGTATCACTCATTTCCCAGGCCTCATAGCTTTTTTTGATACTGTTCAGCCCTTTCATCCCATCAAAACCGGCATTGGTCATATATAAATTAGCTGCAGGTGTAAAGGTCATTTCTTGTAGTAATGCTGTTTTTTCTTTATCAAACCTTGTTGAATAAACGGCATAGTCGCCTTTTTCAGCGCAGCAGGCGCAATAGAATTTTTTTTCCGGGGTAAATGATACGATCGAAAAGAAAGTCAGTATAAACAATGATGTGGTTCTCATCGTGATTTTTTATAAGGTTATCATTGTTTTAGTTTCACACCTCTGTGTTTGTCAATAAAATTTCTTACCATATCCTGCAGGATCACTTTAGCTCTAGACAGTTGGGATTTGCTGGTACCTTCGCTGATGCCGAGTATATCAGCAATCTCTTTATGGGTATACCCTTCCACCACATACATATTAAACACGGTACGGTACCCGGGCGATAGTTCCTGTACCAGTGCCATGATGTCTTTCGCACCCAGTTCATCCAGCACCGAAGTGTATTTACCTTCTATGGTGTTCTCTTCCTTTTCCGTTACCGGCATCAGGTATCGCTTGCGGCGAAAATGTTCAATAGCTGTATTTACAAAAATGCGCCGTAACCAACCTTCGAAAGAACCATCACCACGGAAACTGTCCAGCTTTTTAAAGATCTTGATAAATCCTTCCTGTAAAATGTCTTCTGCTTCTTCGGCATTGCCGGCGTAGCGAAGGCAAACTGCATACATTCTGGGGGAGAAGCGTTTGTAGAGCTCTTCCTGCATTCGCCGTTCGCCCTGCAGGCATCCTTTTATAAGGTCGCTCTCGGTAATATTTTGGTTGCGTTCGGGAGTCAAAATCAGTCGTTTAATTTATAAGTATTCAAAAATGCTACCAGCTTTTGCGTGGCCCTTGCCCGGTGGCTGAATTCTCCTTTTTCCGTCAGAGTCATTTCAGCAAAGGTTTTGTCCGAACCTTCTGGCACAAACACCGGATCATATCCAAAACCCTGGTCGCCTCTTCTTGTTTCAATGATTCTTCCTTTGCATTCACCCTCAAATTGGGTTTCATGACCATCAAGTATCAGGGATATAACGGTCCTGAAACGGGCACTTCTATCAGGTTTGCCCGCCAAATTAATCAAAAGCTTATCAATATTGGCATCAAACGAGCGGTTATTGCCTGCGTAGCGGGCACTTTTTACCCCGGGTTCGCCATTCAGTGCTGTCACTTCCAGCCCTGTATCTTCACTAAAGCAGTTGGTACTGGTCATGTCGAAAATGGTTCGGGCCTTACCCGTTGCATTTTCTTCCAGGGTATCGTAGGGCTCGGGGATATCAATATCAATACCTGCTTCTTTCAGGGTAATGATATCGAATTCTGTTGTGACAAGAGATCGCAGTTCGTCAACTTTATGCTGGTTGTTGGTGGCAAAGATGAGTTTCAATTGTTTTTTCTTTTTTTGTATTGGCCTGGCAAGGCAGGAAGAGGGTTGATATTTATCGTCTTAGCGTTGTCTTGAGGATCCTTATAAATTAAACAGCCTCTTCAGGCATACCCATAATTTGCTTTTCTCCACCCGGTCATTTTCTAGCTCTGCCAAAGAGGGAGAGAATAAGAATGTATTACTGGCGAAGGCTTGTGACTGGTACGGAGGAAAACTGATCGGCAAACCAAACGTAACAGGTTCTACTGCAAAAAGTAACACGATCTTGCTTTTGAAATGGGTTATCAGCTCTTTATATCCCATTTCTGGGTGATTATGCCGGTTTACAATGGCTACATCTGCCAGCGTCAATTTGCAGGCGCCGAGAATGCCTGTAAGAAATGTCAGCTCATTGTCAGATAAATACACCACACCAGGGGTATCCACTACAAGCAATATGTTTTTTTGGTTATTTCCGAGTGATTTCCAGGCTGTTTCAGGTTTGTCTGTTCTGGATGGCCCTGTCTCCGCAGGCGGCGCTGCTACCGGCTTTTCAGCTATTACCTCATTTGTGCTGATCAATGTATGGGTATATAAATTAGCGACCACTGATGCATTTAACTCTATATGATTAATATCCATAATCTGGTTGATAATTATACTAATACCTGTTAGCTTTTTTTTCGTTTCTTTGACCCCGTAAAAATAAACTTTTATGACGGCAGCCATGGACATTTCAATAACAAAAGCAGAAAGAAGCAAACTTCAGGACCTTAATCTCGACAACCTGCCTTTTGGTAAGTATTTTACTGACCACATGCTCGAAGCAGATTACGAGAACGGGGAATGGAAGAATATTGAAATAAAACCTTACCAACCATTGCTGCTGAGTCCGTCGCTGGCGGCCCTTCATTATGGACAGGCTATTTTTGAAGGGATCAAAGCTTACAAAGACGCTGATGGAAATGCCTTTATATTCCGTCCGCAGGATAATTTTTCCCGCTTCAATATTTCTGCGGAAAGAATGCAGATGCCGCAGGTACCGGAAGAATTATTTATGGAAGGCATGCGGCAGCTGATTGAACTCGATAAGAACTGGATACCTTATAAAGAGGACCACTCTTTATACATAAGACCTTTCATGTTCTCTTCTGATGAGCTGATAGGTGTTCGACCTTCTGACAACTACAAATTTATGATCATTCTTAGCCCGACCGGGCCCTATTACAACACACCCATGCGCATTTACGTAGAGGAGCAATATGTAAGGGCGGCACCGGGTGGAGTGGGGTATGCAAAGGCTGCAGGCAACTATGGCGCCGCCATGTATGCCACAGCACAGGCTAAAAAGAAAGGATACGACCAGGTGTTATGGATGGATGCTTTTGAGCACAAATATGTGCAGGAATGCGGCACGATGAATGTGTTCTTCATCATTGGCAATACTGCCATCACCCCCGAT
>JAEUVL010000314.1 GCA_016786965.1 Chitinophagaceae bacterium | reverse complement strand
GGCTTCCGCTTTCAGTTTCAATCTCCAATGGGTATCTTTACGGGCAATGGAGAAATTCACCACCCACATACAGCCAGCCGCTGGTTTCTCACTGGGTTTAAAAGAATTGTGGCAGTACCGGGAACTGTTTTACTTCTTTACCTGGCGTGACATCAAAGTGAAATACAAGCAAACCTATCTTGGCATCCTGTGGGCCCTGCTTCAGCCATTAGGCATGATGCTCATCTTTACCTTTCTTTTCTCCCGGACCTGGCCTATTAATACCGCTCCTGTTCAATACCCCGTGTTTGTGCTCTCCGGGCTTATTTGCTGGAACCTGTTCAACAGTTCTGTTTCTCATGCCGGCGAAAGCATGATAAAAAATGCGAACATTATTAATAAGATCTATTTTCCCCGGCTCATCATACCCGGCTCTTCTGTATTGGTGGCTTTATTTGACTTTATGATGGGGTTGGTGATTTTTATAATTCTGTGTATCTATTATAAGCAACCAGTGCAGGTTTCCGCTGCCTGGTTTTTTCCGGCAGGCATCGTCGTTATTATTATTGCAGCATTTGGTGCCGGTACTTTTTTGGCCGCATTGAATGTGAAGTACCGCGACTTCCGGTACACTATCCCTTTCATGTTGCAGGCATTGTTCTTTGCTTCGCAAATAATATATCCTTTACAGTCTATTCAGCAAACATGGATAAAATACGTCCTCGCCATCAACCCGATGAATACCGCCATTGAACTGTTCAGGGCACCCCTTTCCGCTAATACGGCTGATATGACAGTAATTAGTATTGGCCTCACCAGCACCCTGTTCCTGTTACTTACAGGAATTTATTATTTCAGAAAAACAGAAGCGCATTTCGCTGACCTTGCCTGATGAAACCAGCTATTGAAATACGGAACCTGGGCAAAGAGTACAAGCTGGCTGCTGCACAACCTTATATTGCACTAAGAGATATCATCTCCGGTTCGGTAAAGAATATGTTTCGCCAGGATAATAAACCGGTGGAAAAATTCTGGGCGTTGAAAGATATTGACCTCAATATTCAACCCGGTGAAAGAGTTGGTATCATCGGCCGTAATGGTGCCGGCAAAAGCACCCTGTTAAAGATCATCAGCCGTATCACCCCGCCCACCACCGGCAATGCCATCATCCGCGGTCGGGTGGGCAGCCTGCTGGAAGTTGGCACCGGCTTTCATCCTGAACTGACCGGCAGGGAAAACATCTACCTGAATGGTTCTATACTCGGTCTAAAAAAAGCGGAGATCAATAAGCAACTCGACGCCATCATTGATTTTAGTGGCGTGGAAAAATTCATTGATACTCCTCTCAAACACTATAGCAGTGGTATGCAACTGCGACTGGCCTTTTCAGTAGCTGCACACCTGGAACCTGAAATATTGCTGATCGATGAAGTGCTGGCCGTAGGCGATATTGAATTCCAGAAGAAATGCATAGG
>JAEUVL010000242.1 GCA_016786965.1 Chitinophagaceae bacterium | reverse complement strand
CAGCGAATGTGTTACATCCATCACTACCGGCACACCATGCGCCTGCATGGCAGGTATATTACGATAGTCAACCACCAGGTCCTGGTAGCCAAACGTAGTGCCTCTTTCAGTCAGCATCACTTTATCATTACCTGCATTTCTAATTTTATCAACTGCAAACTTCATAGCTTCCCCGCTAACGAACTGTCCTTTTTTTACATTCACAATTTTACCGGTTTGTGCCGCAGCAATTAAAAGGTCGGTCTGGCGGCAGAGAAAAGCTGGTATTTGCAGTATATCTACAAATTGTGCGGCTTTAGCTGCTTCTTCCGGGGAGTGAATATCGGTAACTACGGGCAGTGAAAATTTTTGCCCGGTATTCCGAAGCATTTGCATTGCTACATCATCTCCCAGCCCGGTAAATGATGTGCCACTGGTGCGGTTTGCTTTGCGGTAAGAAGCTTTAAAGATATAAGGGATACCCTGGTTTTTACAGATGCCGGATACTTTCTCAGCCACTTCCAGCAAAAGATCTTCACTTTCAACCACACAGGGGCCTGCCATCAGAAAAAAATTATTAGCATCGTAGGTTTGACCTTTGAACAGGTCGGTCAGGAATTCTTGCATGCCGCAAAGATATACGCTTCTGTTTATCGATATTCAGCTATACGCAGGCGCATCTAGTATATCCTTCTGCCAGAAAAGTAACTGTACCGGATACCGGAAAAAGTTCCCGTAATTGATTGTATGATACCAGAAGTTTGAATCACTACAATTTCCACAGTATCTCCGGTCGTTAATTTAATATCAGTACTAAGCGCCTGCGGTCTGAAGCCACCGGCTCCTGCGGGTATATCCAGTATATTCCCATGCCGTTGCACACCATTTACTACAAGGTACATAACATATTGGGTGGGGAATGCCACGCTGGTAATATTCCAGTGCAGTAACGCATCAAAATGATACAGGCCGGTGGAAGGGGTAATAAAAGTAGGCGGAAAATATACGCTCGGGTCATCATATTCCTCTGTGGTGAAAATGATTGAAGTATTCACAGAGGGATCGATATTGTAACCGCTGCCGCCAATCACAGCTTTAAAGCCACTGTTCATAGCGGCGTTTGTTTGCCAACTGGCAAGCCCCGTCGCATCGCTTGTCAATACTTTTCCTGCACCCGGTGCACCGCCTCTGATCTTAATTTCACCGTTGATATCCAGTTTGACATCCGGAGCATTCCAGCCGATTCCTACGTTACCATCGTCAGTAATTGATATTCTTTCCTGCAGGATATTTTGATCGGAGGCGGCAAATGTAAAAAAGCCAAGGCGGGCAAATACCGAACCTGTGCCAATGGCTTTGATAGCACCTGTAAAATAATTCCCATTCTTAAAATAAATTCCTGAATTGGTATTCACAGCAAGTGGATTAGAATTATCCAGCATCAACAGGGCAGTATCGGATGAACTGCTGATATGCAGCTTCATGGCAGGAGTGCTGTTGCCAATACCGACGTTCTGTGCAATAGAACTAAATGGAAGCAATGCTGTAATGATGAACAGCATAACGGCTCTGCTGGTTATTCTCATAAAAAGGTTTTCGAAAAGGTAAGGAATATTTTATAGTAAACTCATGACCGGGTGGCAAATCAGCTTAATTTCTCCTTTTTGAGCAGGGTTAATTTATCATTATTTGTATTTCTTTTCTACATTTGAAAAACACTAATTTCCCTTCATGCAAAAAGATAAGATACTTGTTATAGGAGCCTCCGGACAGATAGGAGTAGAACTTACACTGGCCCTCCGTAAAATTTATGGTAACGCCAACGTGGTGGCTTCTGACCTGCGGGAGCAAAATCCATTGCTGGAGGGGACCGGCCCCTATGTGTCGCTGGATGTAATGAACAAGGAAATGCTGCATGTGCAGGTGATACGGCAAAATATTACCCAGATATATTTACTGGCCGCCATACTTTCCGCCACTGGTGAAAAGAATCCCAATCTTGCCTGGCATTTGAACATGCAGGGCTTATTGAATGTACTGGACATTGCCCGGGAGGAAAAATTGCATAAAGTGTACTGGCCTTCTTCCATTGCGGTATTTGGCCCCACCAGCCCAAAGCAAAAATGCCCGCAGCAAACTATCATTGAGCCAACTACCGTATACGGTATCAGTAAGTATGCCGGGGAATTTTGGTGCAATTATTTCTTTCAGCGATATGGGGTGGATGTTAGAAGTATCCGTTATCCGGGATTGATATCTTATAAATCAGCACCCGGCGGTGGCACTACCGACTATGCCGTGGAGATCTATCATGATGCGCTGGATGATAAAAAATATGAATGCTTTTTAAAGGAAGATACCTATCTCCCCATGATGTATATGCCAGATGCCATCAGGGCTACCATTGAACTGATGGAGGCCCCGGCTGATAAGATCAGGGTACGTACATCCTATAATGTTTCGGGAATGAGTTTTTCTCCTAAGGAGATCGGCGCAGAGATCAAAAAGCATATTCCTGATTTTTCCATTACCTATAAGCCTGATTACAGACAGGCCATTGCTGATAGCTGGCCGCAAAGCATAGATGATTCAGTAGCAAGAAATGACTGGGGTTGGAAAGAAGAGTTTGATCTTTCAGCCATGACAAGAGACATGCTGGTTAACCTGAAGAAAAATTAATCAGCAGCCAATCCGCTTACCAGTGCATACATTACCAGTCCTGCGGTGTTGCGAACCCCGATCTTTTCCATCAGGTATTCCTTTTCACTCCGGGTAATATTTTTATCCAGGGGGTCCTTGCACAATCGTAACAGGGTTTCCTTTTCGGTTTTGGTAAGTTCTATGGCTTCTTTAAAAGTGGGAATCAGGTTGTTTTTGAGGATCAGTTCTTTCAGCAGTGAATTTTCTATGGGCTCATTAAAGAAATAGCCATTTTCTGTAAGGGCATAAATAGCGCTGCGGATATCTTCCGGTTCTGTATTTTTCAGCAGGTAACCATTAGCGCCAGATTTCACCAGGTGGGTAATGAATTTTTCGTCTTCATACATGCTGATCACCAGTACTTTAATTTGCGGATATCGCTGGCGGACGATATTAGTAGCTTCTATTCCACCCATCACCGGCATCTTCAGGTCCATCAGGATAATATCAGGGCTTATGTATGCCAGTGCTTCCAGCAGTTCAGCGCCATTATCTGCCTCCAGCACCACTTCTATGTTTTCATCGGCAGAAAGTATGGCTTTCAGTCCATCCCGGAATACTTTGTAGTCATCAGCTATGGCGATAGTGATGCTGCTCATGCCGCTACTGTTTTTACCGGCACAGAGATATATATGCGGTACCCGTCTGCGTCTTTGCTGAAGCGGATGGAACCTTTGAGAAGTATAATACGGTTGCGGATGTTCTTTAGTCCCAGGCCTTCTTTGCGGAAGCTGAGTTCTTCAAATTGTTCCTGTGTAAGGCCTTCACCATTATGAAAAATTTCCAGTTGCAGTTCACTGCCTTTTAGCGAAGAACTGATCTTTAATTCTTTTGCATTGGCATACTTTAAAATATTATTCACCAGTTCCTGTACCATCCGGTAAGTACTAATGTCTTCTTCATGATGTTCAGATATGTACTTCTCATCAAGATCAGTATCTGCCTCAATGGCAGAACTGCTAACTGTTTTTTTAATGAAATCACGAATGGCTTCATTGAGGCCAAACTCTTTTAAGATGTTTGAATGCAGGTTATGTGAAATGCCTCTTACTTTTTTGATCACTTCATTCAAGAGACCGCGGCCTTTTTCATGCATTTGCTGGTCTCTTTCATCCAATGATGCGGCTTTGATGCCCAGCAGGTGGAGTTTGGCAGAAGACAGGATGGCTCCTACTTCATCGTGCAGTGTTTCGGCAATACGGTGCCGCTCCGTTTCCTCGCTTCTTACAGCAGCTTCTATCAGTTGGTTTTGTTGTTGTTCTTTGAGGCTTTGGAGATTCAGTTGGTATTTCAGTTTTTTCCGCTGACTAATGATAAGTGCAACCAGAAAACTTGCAAAAAGCAGTAGCATTGCAGCAATGCCTATGATAACTAAGAAACGGATATCTGTTTGTTGATTCATCAATAAAAATTCATGTCGAAGGTGGCTGCAATTGAAATGCTATTTCCAGGCACTAAAATACTAGGATTGCTTAGTTGGTTTTTGATTTTGCCAAACCAGCTTTTACCATTTGATATAAGGCAGACCCTAAGGCCAAGCATAATAAGACGAAACACATTTTCCTGATGGTCATGGTTACCTCGCCAAACTCCTTGTGCGCTGAGGAGAGTTGGTAAAAGAACAGGTAAATAAAAAGTGTGGTTACTTCGTAAAGGCCGATTCCCACACATACAAAAAAAGAAGAGTGTTTGACCCAGTTTGTATCGCTTTCATCTTGCATCGTGTAAAGGAAGAATGATGAGCACAAAACGATCAAAATCAAGCCTTCTGCTGCATGCAGACGACTGCTAATATAGAGTGGACTTTCTAGGAAAACAAAATTCAATAATATCAGTCCAAGGTACAATACCAGTCCAATTTTGTATGGGGTCATACTTTTCTGAGGTCGTATGGAAATGATAAACCATCCGAAGAAAAGAACTCTGGCAACAGAATGCAGGTTGTAGTAAATATTATTGTTGTCCAAAAATGGGGGCATATATGAATGAAAGGCATAGAGTACTATTGCCGCCAGATTAAGGAAGAGGGCTACAAAAAGATAAATGCGTACGGGCCTGACCAATTTATGGGTCGGGCGGTAAGCAATTAAAATGGCCAGAGGTATCAGTAAAGACCATACCTCTGCCCATTCATTTAGCTGAAATAAAATACTATTCATATGTTGAACTAAACCTTGGTTATTTATTCCAGATCGGGACAATAGGGAGGGCAAGGATTTGTCTCCATCTCTACTGCTCCTGCACGTACTCCTGTTCTGACCACTTCCACTGCGTAATTTACATATTCCGGATCCTTCGGATATCTTTCGGGTGTGAACAGGATATACTCAAAGGTATTCAAGGTACCATCTTCATTTAATATATCCAAACTGGCCATGCTAATTTGATTGTTGGCCAGTACCGCCGGTCCGGAAAGAAGAAAACCTTCCACCGAGGTATCAATAGATAGTATAGTTTTTCCCTCTACATAGACAAAGCCGTTTGCCTTTCGGGGATAGGCCATTAGTTGCATATTACTGTAGGCGTTAGCGGCTTCGCTGGTGTAAAATTGTAGGAGTATGTTGCTGATGGCATCAGGCGAACCTGGTTTTGTCCATCCGTTATCTACCCATACTTGCAATTGTGATCTGTCGAGCCTTAAAGCAGGCAGTCTGAAATCACTGATTTCGGAAGTGTTGTTTTCAATCATGATTTGGTTTTTTTGATGGTTTGTAAATAGAATGCAGTTTTTTGCGTGATGGGAAATGTAATCTAATTTAAGCCGAACAAGCGGGTTTTCAAAGCTTTCTATATTAAACAGTTTTTACACCTTTCTTGCCGGGTGATATTCTCAGCTTAAAAGAGAAAAATATTTCCTAAGTGTCTTTACTTACCACAATTTATTATCTCCCCGGCAGTTTTGCAACCCATTTATAAAAAATACCATGTTTATGGTATGCCATTTTGGTCCAAAAGACCTTAAGGAGGAGTAAAAAGGGAAGAGTGGTAAGAAAGTGGTGGTTGAAATGCTAAAAGCGGAATTTCACCGTTTACCGCTCAATAATAAATTCAATAAACTTATGAAGAGGTAATTCTTCCGTGATAATCGTATCGACAATAGCCCTTGGTGGGCCTTTTTTGCACCAGGTCTTTAGTGCTGCTAATTGTTCGTCTGTTCCTGTAGCAATAACATACACCGACCCGTCAGGTAGATTTTTTACATAGCCTGTAATTCCCAGCTCCAACGCTTTTTCTTTTGTGCTTTGCCGGTAAAATACACCCTGCACTTTTCCACTTACGATGATTGAAATAGTTTGCTTCACCTGTTACAATTGAAGAAGAGCTGTTATTAGCTCAAGGTATAATTGATCGGTTTCATCAAACTGATCGTATGCATCACTATCCACATCAAGAACGGCCACTACTTTTTCATTCCGGAATACCGGGACCACAATTTCTGATTTGGACAAACTGCTGCAGGCAATATGCCCCGGAAACTTTTCGACATCAGGTACGATCAGCGTTTTCGCCGCCGCCCAACTGCTTCCACAAACACCCCTTCCTTTTTTGATACGGGTGCAGGCCACCGGCCCCTGGAATGGTGCCAATACCAACTCTTCTATATTGCCGCTATCAGTTTTTACCATATAAAAGCCCACCCACAACCAGCCAAATTGTTCTTTCAGCGCCGCCGCCACATTGGCCATATTAGCTATGCTATCTGTTTCCCCTTCCAGCAACCATTTGATCTGTGGAATGATTGCCTGGTATTGTTCTTCTTTAGTGCCTTTGTGTATTTGTAAATCTTCTGCCATGGAGCAAAGATAGCAGCAGAATGTTTTATCACTTGGATGAAAGACGATTACAGGATAGTTTGAAGGGTTTATTTTTCAACACTTACCGGATGAGGGCGGAATGATTTGTGGTTTACCTGCTACTGTATTTTACATTATTTGGGCAATCCGCCAGGTGCTTCTTACTCAAAATGCTCTAACTTCCCTTAAAATTATCTATTGCATGAGAAAGTGTTTACTGCTTGGTTGTCTATTACTTAGTTCATATATCCTGATGGCGCAGCAATTTGGTGGACACCCGCCTTCGCATAAATGGAAGCAGGTCAATACAGACACGGCAAGGATCATCTTTGCAACGGGTCTGGCCAGCCAGGCCAGCCGGGTGGCTTCTATCATTCATTATATGGCCAGACAAAAGCCTGTTTCACTGGGAAATAAGCTGCAAAAGATAAATATTGTTTTGCAAAACCACACTACAGTAGCAAATGGATACGTAGGATTAGGACCTTTCCGCAGCGAATTCTACCTGACGCCTCCCATGGATAATTTCCAGGAAGGAAGTATCGGATGGGCAGATCAATTGGGGATACATGAGTACAGACATGTGCAGCAGTTCAACAATTTTAATAATGGGCTCAGCAGCCTGATGAAAGTATTGTTCGGAGAGGAAGGCTTTGCTCTCGCAATCAATGCGGCAATACCAGATTGGTTTTACGAAGGCGATGCCGTATACAGCGAAACCGCTCTGACGAACCAGGGAAGAGGCCGGTTACCTCTGTTCCTGAATGCCTATCCTTCTTTATGGCAGGCGGAGAAAAAATACTCATGGATGAAATTGCGCAATGGCTCCCTGAAAGATTATGTGCCGTCACATTACCATCTTGGTTACCTGCTGGTGAACTATGGAAGGGATAAATATGGGGCCGACTTCTGGACCAAAGTAACCAAGGATGCCAGTGCCTATAAAGGGTTGTTCTATCCACTGCAGGCTGCCATTAAAAGACATGCAGGGGTGGATTACAAGACTTTTTACACGGCTGCTTTCGACTGGTATAAAAAACTGGGCAGTGAAATACAAACGAACGGAGCATCACAAGGAGTAAATAATCCGGTAACAGAAGCTGGCAACAACAATATATTCCCGGTGAAGAAAAAGTTTGTGACAAGCTATTTCTTCCCTTACAGTGCAGGAACCGATTCGCTGATCTACCTGAAATCAAGTTACCAGCAACGTCCCACTTTTTATATAAAAGATAAGTCGGGTGAACACAAACTGAGGATTCGGGATATTTCATCAGATGAACAATTCAGCTACCGCAACGGGAAGATCGTTTACACCGCTTTTGAAAGGGATGCCCGGTGGAGATGGCGTGATTATAGTGTGATCAAAATACTGGATATAAAAACTGGAGAACAACAGAGCCTGACTAGTAAAAGCAAGTACTTTACACCTGATATATCCGCTGATGGTTCCAAAGTGGCGGCTGTACAAGTGGCCACTAATGGGAAAAGCGAACTGCATATATTGAATGGACAGACTGGTGAACTCTTGCAGCGGATTCATTCAGCCGAGATCATATTGTTTACCGATCCTAAATTCATTGATGCAGATAACCTGGTTACCGCCGTGCGGTTAAAAGATGGCAGGATGGCATTGGCACTGGCTGAGATACTGTCGGGTAATACGACCCGCCTAACACCGCCTTCTTTTAATGTAGTGGGCTTTCCGTGTGTAAATAATGGGGTAATTTATTTTACAGCTAATTATGGGGGCAATGATGATGTATTTGCTTTGCGGATGAGTGATAAGAAAATATATAAGATCAGCAACGGGCCGCTGGGTAATTATTTTGTAAATGCAGGAGATGGAAAGATCACCTGGTCTGCTTTTACCGCTGAAGGGTATCAGTTGCAACAAATAGATGAAAAGAGTGTCAGCTGGACAGCAATAAGTACCGCTGTAGCTGAATCATTAAAGGAAAAATTTACAGTAAGTGCAGGGGCAGATAATGGTGATATACTGCTGGGCAAAGCTCCGGCACAGAGTTTTGAGGTCAGTGATTATAAGAAAGGTACAAGGCTGCTGAACTTCCATAGCTGGCGGCCTTATTATGAAGATCCCATCTTTACGTTCTCTTTATACGGGCAAAATGTGCTGAACACTATGGAAACAGAGTTGTTTTATGCCTACAATCAGAACGACCGTAAGAGTTCGGTAGGTTTCAATGCGGTATATGGCGGATTATTCCCTTTCCTCAACGTGGGCACCGAGCTTACTTTTGACAGGGAAGAAGTTACCGGCAGCCGCCTTCGCCGCTGGAATCAGTTAGATAGCCGTATAGGCCTTAGCATACCCCTTGCTACAGTGAAGGGACGAACCTTCCGCAATTTCAATATCAGCAGTTTCTATGTATTGCGGAATGAGTTTAACCAGGGCTTTTATAAAGATTCGGTTGGTAATACAGCCATCAGTTATTTGCAGCATAGTATTTCCTGGTCGCAGCAGGTACAGCGGGCCGTACAGCATATCTTTCCGCGGTTTGCTTATTCTTTATCAGCGAGCTACCGGCATGCCATTTCTAAATATGAAGCCAATCAACTGATCGCTAATGGTGCTTTGTACTTACCCGGGTTGATGTCATCACATAATTTTCAGTTCACCGGTTCTTTCCAGGAAATAGATACCCTGGGGCAGTTATCATTTGCGAACCGCTTTGCTTATTCAAGAGGCTATACAGGGCGTTACTTCTCCCGTATGTGGAGGTTGTCAGCGAATTATCACCTGCCGCTGATATACCCGGACTGGGGCTTTGCCAATATCCTTTACCTGCAACGGGTACGGGCCAATATCTTTTATGATTTTACCAAAGTGTATTCAAGAGATAAAACACAGACCCGTGACCAGCGAAGTGTGGGCGGCGAAGTATTTGTAGATACCAAATGGTGGAACCAATACCCGCTTAC
>JAEUVL010000229.1 GCA_016786965.1 Chitinophagaceae bacterium | reverse complement strand
AGCCAGGTAAAAGATATAGCCGATCACCTGGGCTATGAAGATGTCTCCTACTTTATCCGGTTCTTTAAAAAACAAACAGGCCATTCTCCCGAGGCCTTCCGGAAAAATTTTAAATAAGTCCTGTTCAACTGCACGATCGTCCGGTCACCACCCCCGTTGATCAATTTACTTTTGTGTTGTCAACATAATTGATCAGGTAAAACAAAACAACATGAAAACAAAAGCAAGACTTCTGATGTCACTCAAGATCTGGGCCGTCATCTATCCTTCTATCACCCTGTTCCTTTTTTTCTTTGGACAGCAATTGTCATCCCTCCCACTGTACCAGCGAACATTTATTCTCACCATCTCTTTAGTACCGTGGATGATGTTCATCGGTGTACCATTCCTTGACCTGCTTATTCGCCGGCTGTCAAAGAACAATATGCCCAAATAAAGCAGTCACTATTTGGTACATCCTCAATAAAAACTTATGTTGGAGAGGCGTGACTTCATTAAACAAACAGGTATGGTTCTCAGCGGGATCATTGTCCCGCTCCCTTTCCCTGGCAATTCAACAGGCTACATTATGAAACAGCAAAAACAATATGATGCAATAATAGTAGGTGGCAGCTATGCAGGTTTAGCCGCCGGTATGGCGCTGGGCAGGGCATTACGGCAGGTGCTCATCATCGACAGTGGCAAACCCTGCAATCAACAAACACCCCACTCACACAACTTCCTGACCAATGATGGAAAGACACCAAAAGAAATTGCCACCCTGGCCAGGCAGCAGGTACAGCAATATGATACCATCCATTTTCTGGATGAGATGGTGACCGGCGGCCATAAAACCGGAACCGGTTTTGAAATAATGACCGCATCGGGTAGCACATTCTCCTCCCAAAAGCTGGTATTTGCCACCGGCATTAAAGATATCATGCCATCAATACCCGGCTTTGCCGCCTGCTGGGGCATCAGTGTGCTGCATTGTCCCTATTGTCATGGCTATGAGGTGCGCCATCAAAAGACCGGCATCCTGGCGAATGGTGATGAAGCATTTGAACTATCATCCCTTATCTCTAACTGGACAGGTGACCTTACAGTATATACAAACGGAAGAGCAACCCTTACAGAAGACCAACATCAAAAACTGCAACAGCATAAGATCACTGTTACTGAAAAAGAAATTGAGCGGATCGAACACCGCAGCGGTTATATAGAAAAGATCATTTTCAAAGACGGCACCCATGCAGCCCTCCAGGCAATGTATGCCAGGCTTCCATTTGAGCAGCATTCATCAGTTCCGCAGGTGCTGGGGTGTGAGATCACCACAGAAGGGTATATTAAAACAGACCCGGCACAAAAAACAACCGTGGCAGGTATCTTTGCCTGTGGCGATAATACCACCCGGATGAGGACCGTGGCAAATGCAGTGGCAATGGGTACCACCGCAGGAATGATGTTAAACAAAGAACTGATCGAACAAATATTCTAATCAGCAAATGAACAAACTCATCTTACATACCGAAAGACTGCTGATCAGGAACCTCCGGGCCTCCGACCTTATCAACTTCCATGCTTACCGCTCCAACCCGGAAGTGACCAAATACCAGGGCTTTGATGTTTTTTCGATGCAGCAGGCAGAAGATTTCATCAAAGAACAAACGGACAAAGAATTTGGAAACCCCGGCGAATGGGTGCAGTATGGTATGGAGAACAAAGCAACCGGTCAGTTAATTGGCGACTGTGCCATCAAGCTTGATGGGAATGATACCCGGCTTGCGGAGATCGGTATCACCATCTCACCCAGCGAACAAAAGAAAGGCTATGCAAAAGAAGCCCTGCTTTCCATACTGGATTATTTATTCAGCCTTCCCGACTTTCACCGGGTTACAGAAACAGTAGATGCAGCAAACACCGCTTCCATCCAATTGCTTAAAAGCACCGGGTTCAGGCAGGAAGGACATTTCATAGAAAATATTTTCTTCAAAGGCCAATGGGGAAGCGAATACCAATTTGCCATGCTGAAAAGTGAATGGCTGAAATTAAAAGAACATATTCCTTTATCATGAAGAAGACATGAAGAAGAATATCTGCTATACAATACTCGCCACATTACTGTCATTGAACAGCCCGGATGTATCCGCACAGGATTGTGGCAACCGGCAATTAGATACACGGATTGCATCCTTTCTGAAGATCATCGGTTACAAAGACCTCAGCATAGAGCAACTCCGCCAGTTACCCATCGAGCAACTTAAATACCCGGCAGTGCCGGTGATACCCTACCCAACAGCAGATGTCAGCAGGATCAAGATCACCACAGATAGTATTCCGGTGCTTGTTTTTAATCCGCTGCACAAAGAAAACCTGCCAATCATCATTCATTATCATGGTGGCGGCTTCATCTCCCCATTGGTACCCGGCCTGGAATATTCACTATGGCAGGATGCAAAGACCTATGGGGCCATTGTGTTTGCAGTAGACTACCGGGTGGCACCGGAACATAAATTCCCGGCAGCGGTAAATGACAGCTACCAGGCATTCAGATGGATAGCCGAACATGGCGCTGAGTTGGGAGGCGATACCAACCGTATCATCCTGTTGGGAAACAGTGCAGGAGCAAACCTGGTGGCAGTGATCACGCAAAAGGCAAAAAAAGAAGGTATAGCCCGTAAAATAAAATTGCAGGTATTGAATGGGCTGCCGGCCGATCTCCGTCCGAAAAATATGGAGACCTCACTCTCTTACCAGCAAAATGCTGTTGGCTATTTTCAAACAAAAGCACTTTGTTATTTCGCTGTGGAAATGTATGCACCCGGCCAGTATGATAACCCTGAAGTGTCACCCGCACTGGCCGATGACCTGAAAGGCCTGCCACCCGCCGTGATCATCAATGCAGAGTTCGATCCCTTAAGAGATGACGGTATCCTGTATGCAGCCAAACTGAAAATGGCCGGGGTAAAAGTGTGGGATAAATGTTTTCCGGGACAAATTCATTGTTTAATAGGTGCACCCGCTGCCGATCCATCCATAAAAGAATTGGAAACACTAGTGAAAACAGCAATGGCAGAAACAGTGGGTAACGATCACCAGAAAAAATAACTAACCACAATGAAAGCATTTACCAAATACAAATACGGCGGGCCCGAAGTGCTTCAGCTGGAAGAAGTGGAAAAGCCGCTTATCAAAGATGATCATATACTCGTAAAAGTAATGGCCAACTCCGCTAATCCTGCAGACTGGCACATCATCCGGGGCAAGCCTTTCTTCGCACGGTTCTCCTTTGGTTTATTCAAACCCAAAGACAAAATTCCCGGTGCTGATTTTTCTGGTGTGGTGGAAGAAGTGGGAAAGAATGTACCGCATTTCAAAACCGGCGATCATGTATTTGGAGAAACACTTAAAGGAGGAGCTTTTGCCGAATATGTTTGTGCGCCCGCCAATGTCTGTGCTAAAATGCCCAATGGTGCAGGTTTCCCGGAAATGGCCGGTGTGCCTGTAGCTGGACTTACTGCCCTGCAGGCACTCACCACATATGGCAAAATAAAAGAAGGAGAAACAGTGCTGATCAATGGCGCTTCCGGTGGCGTAGGTCACTTTGCCGTGCAGATCGCAAAAGCCTACGGTGCAAAGGTCACCGGCGTCTGCTCAGGGAAGAACGCTGACTTTGTAAGATCACTGGGTGCTGATAATATCATTGCCTATGATAAAGAAAACATTCACCGGCACCCTGGAAAGTATGACCTTATCATAGATGCCAATGGCAATCTTACTCTCAGCGACTACCAGCGGATGGGACAGCGGGGTGTCATGATTGGCTTTACCACGATGGGCCACATGATCTCCGTTATGCTGAAGAAAATCTTCAGCAAATTCCCGCTGAAACAGTTCACCGCTTCCGCCAATCCCAAAGACCTTGAAACATTGGCCTCTTTAATACAAAGCGGAACGATCGACGTACATGTAGAAACAACATACCCGTTTGAGCAGATTCCCGAGGCCATACGCTATATAGAAGCCATGCGCACCAGGGGTAAA
>JAEUVL010000194.1 GCA_016786965.1 Chitinophagaceae bacterium | reverse complement strand
ATGTGTAAAGCCCATCTCTTTTACATAAGGTACCAGGCGTTCCCTTATCTCATCATACGTATTGTACGTCTCCTCATCATTTTTATCCGGACGTTGCCAGCTGGCCAGGTGCACTTCATACACACTCCAGGGTGCATCCAGTGCATTCTTCTTTTTCCGCCCTTTCATCCATTCTTCATCCTTCCACGCATAATACAGGTCCCAGGTAATGCTGGCTGTATGTGGTCTTTTTTCCCAAAAGTTTGCAAACGGATCTCCTTTATCTATTTCTCTTTTGGCATAGCCAACGATATGATATTTGTATGCTTCGCCTAAATTAAAATGAGGGATGAATCCTTCCCAGATACCGCTCTTATCCCAGCGGGGGTTTAATTCGTATTCATGATTCTTCCATTTATTAAAATGGCCTTTGACAGAAACCGAAGTAGCATTAGGTGCCCACACACAGAAATACATGCCCCATACATCATTGACCTGTATCGAATGCGATCCAAACTTTTTATACAACTGATAATTAGTACCTGCCTGGTAATTAGTCACATCTTCATCCGTCAGTAAGGAATAATTCCATACCGCCTTAGTAGTGTCTATAAAATTAAGCTCCTCGTACTTACCGCTTCCTTCCACAACAGGTGCCGGAAAGCTATTGTCTGCTTCAGCAGGTATTGCAGTTGCTGTTTTTTCTTTACCGGGCTTCTTGCTGCGTTGGGTCATAGTAATGAATTGAAGAATAATTGTTTTAACTTAAAATTACATGAATGGTACATCTATATCCACATTTTTAAAAGAAATTGTCGGCTCAAGACCATTATAACTAAACCAACTTCTCTATAGCCATGAGAAAACCGGCCTTATTCACCATTATCCTGTTCGGGATAATGTTAAACCTCAATGCACAACAGGGTTATTTAAGCGGACGTATCACTGATACATCCGAAAAGAAAAGCCTCCACCTGGCTGCTGTATCCCTGCTGCGCAAAGCAGACACCACCCTTGTAAGTTTCACCCGTACCACTGCCGATGGCAAATTCAGGTTCCCAAAAACTGATACCGGTGAATATGTGTTGTTCATCACCTATCCCAAATTCGCTGATTATATGGACAAGGTGGAACTGAAAGGCGACCTGGACCTGGGCGACCTGTTCATGACCATGAAAAGTAAACTGCTGGACGAAGTGGTATTAAAAGCACAGGCCGCTGTCCGGATAAAAGGTGATACCACCGAATTCATCGCAGACAGTTTTAAAGT
>JAEUVL010000180.1 GCA_016786965.1 Chitinophagaceae bacterium | reverse complement strand
CACTAACCCTGCACCTGTTTGCGCACCAGCAACAGTTGACATCACAGCACCAGCTATTACAGCCGGTTCTACTGCAGGATTGACATTCACCTACTGGACAGATGCTGCTGCTACTATTCCGTATGCTACACCAACAGCAGCTACAGCAGGTAACTATTATATCAAGGGTACTACCGCTGCAGGATGCTTTACTATCCAGCCAGTTGTGGTAACGGTGAATCCGCAGCCAACACCAGTGGTTTCAGGTCCTTCACCTGTCTGCGTAAGTGCAACAGGCGTTACATCGGTATATATCACCGCCAACGTGGCAGGACATACCTACACCTGGACAGTTACCGGAGGAACAATCGTTACCGGACAGGGTACCAACACCATCACGGTGAGCTGGACAACGGCCGGTGCCGGTTCTGTAAGTGTTACTGAGTCTATCACCGCCACAGGATGTAGTGCAGTTAATACGCTGAACGTAACGGTGAATCCGAAACCGGTTACATCGCCGATAACGCACAACTAAGATGTGAACGAAAGAAAGTGAACAATAAAAACCGCTGCTATCATGCCGTCTGCTTCTCACCCGAAGCAGGCGGCCATGACGGTGGCCTGAAAAACAAAAACAAATACAATGATGGTATCAACTGTAGTAACACGGATGATCGTCCCTTGCGTCGCACACTTCAACTGCAGTAACACAGATGAGTTATCCCTGAAGCAGATCAGGCAATAAAATAAAAGTAAACATGCTTAAACGGCTACGATATTATATTGTATCAGCAGTGATGCTCCTTAGCATGGCGCAGGCAATGGCACAAGTGGCCATGCCCGATACAGTATGTATTGGTACCAGCCGGATATACCAGGTGAATGATGCCACGGTCCGCTCCACGTATACCTGGAAGATAGACGGGGTAACCCAACCCTCCACTACCCACCAGCTAAGCACTACCTGGAATACGGCGGGTACATTCTTAGTAAGTGTGCAGGAGCACGGTGAGAACGGATGCGATGGTGATATAAGAACAGGGTTGGTAATTGTAAGGCCGATACCCATTCCCAACGCCGGGCCTGATGCTATTGTGTGTTTTGGCACCAGCCTGCGGCTGAATGGCAGTGGCGGCACAGTTTATCAATGGTCGCCGGGTACTTATTTATCCAATCCTCTTATACGGGATCCCTTATTTACCGGTACCAGGGCAGGAGTGTTTACTTACCTGCTTGCAGTAACAGATGATATTGGCTGTAAATCATCATTAAGAGACACGGTAGTGATAACAGTTTTGCCGCAGGCAAGAATATTTGCCGGCAATGATACATCGGTCAGTATTAATCAGCCATTGCAGCTAAATGCGATAGACAGAAGCGGCAGCGGGTTCACCAGTTATTCATGGTCGCCTTCATTTGGGCTCAGCAGCTCTTCTGTAGCTAACCCGGTTGCATTGTTCAACAGTATATCAGGCAACAGTGGTTATAACTAT
>JAEUVL010000130.1 GCA_016786965.1 Chitinophagaceae bacterium | reverse complement strand
TGCTGATACCAAAAGGATTCGCCCATGGTTTTTCGGTGCTGAGCAAAAAGGCCGAAGTGATGTACAAGTGTGATGGTTTTTATAACAAAGAAAGCGAAGGCGGCATCATTTATAATGATCCGGCGCTGAATATAGACTGGCGCATACCACCGGCAGAAGCGATCGTATCTGAAAAAGATATGGCTCTGCCACTGCTGGCCAATTGCAATAACCATTTTGTATTTGAAGGCTGATGGTAATGAAACAAAAGATACTCGTCACAGGTGCCAATGGTCAGTTGGGAAAAGAACTGAAGCAACTGGCATCTTCCTTTCCCCAGTTTGAATTCATTTTTTTATCAAGAGAAGACCTGCCTATCCATCATTTTGAAATGGTGCGGCATTATTTTAATACCTATAACCCGCAATATCTTATTAACTGTGCTGCTTACACAGCCGTGGACAGGGCCGAACAGGAGAAAGACAAAGCCTTCCAGGTAAATGCAGAAGCGGTGGGAGTGCTGGCCGCTGTTTGTGCAGCTCATTACACACAGTTCATTCATATCTCCACCGATTATGTGTTTGATGGCATGGCCACCCAACCATACAAAGAAGATGCGCCCACCAATCCACAAGGGGTATATGGCGCCACCAAACTGGAAGGAGAGAAGCAGGCCATGGAGTTAAATCCTGGTACCATCATCATCCGCACATCCTGGGTGTATTCGGAGTTTGGAAAAAACTTTGTGAAGACGATGCTGAAGTTAATGAGTGAGCGGGAGGAGATCAATGTGGTGAGCGATCAGACCGGCTCACCTACTTATGCAGCAGATCTTGCTGAAGCTATTATGCAGATCATTCAATGGCTTCAAACTCACTCCCCGCTTCCTTCTACCGAATCACATATTTACCATTATAGTAACCAGGGCATCATCAGCTGGTATGATTTTGCGCTGGCTATAAAAGAATTAACAGGGAGTACCTGCAAAGTAAATCCCATTCCCACTTCACAATATCCCACTCCTGCCAGGCGGCCCGCTTATTCCGTGCTGGACAAGTCCAAAATTCAGGAAACATTTTCTATCCAATTAAAGGACTGGAAAGAAAGTCTGGCTGATTGTTTGGGGAAACTGAAATAGCTCCCACTGTTTCCTGCATAGTATTTTCCATCTTGCATTTGCTGCCATTGCTTCCCTTTTGTATATGTCCCATCACAGGTTACTCTTACCGGATTTTGTTTTTCGAATTGCCTGCATGGGCGGTAACCGGTTTCGCAAATTATTGAAGGAGTACCGATATTTTATTTATATTGTTTCCATAACCATTTTCATTAACTGTACAATTCACCTTAAACATGAAAAAGTCGGCCACTGCTAACAAAAAGAAACCCTTTTTGCCCCAACCACCCAAAACAAATCCTTCTAAATTTGAAAGGCTCTGCATCGAAATGCCGGAAATAGAAGCATTGCCGATTGAAACTGCCAGGGAAAGAGTACACCGCTGGAAAGCGGAAAAGGTGGATATGACCCCGATGAACGGATTCTATATCCGCTATGATGATATACTCGGGCTTATCCATTCTTTAAATGCACATGCCCAGGATAAGAAAATAATGGGGGTAAGAGCTTATTTAGGGATGCATGCATTTCAGAGCTTAAAACCAGATGAAGTTTACAAAGCCCTTTCAGTGATGTTTGTGGGAGTGGAATACGCAGAAGGCTATCCATATGGCAAAGACATTTTGTTTGGGGAAAATGGCAAATCGGAAATATTTGACCTTACCCAGCCATGCCCCAACTGTTGTGATCTTACCAGTCCTTTGTATGAATTGGGGTCGAAAAGAAAACTCCCGTTGCGTAAACTGGTAAGCGTTAAGAAAAAGAAAGCTGCGCCAAAGAAGGCAGTGGCCAAAAAAGCGGCAGCAAAGAAACCGGTGAAAAAAGCAAAGTAATCTCCCGAAATGCGATTCCTGTACATGGGCGTAATCGTCCCGCTGGCCGTATTGATACCGCTGACAATAGCTATCATGCATTTCAGTAAGCTTCGACCGGCAGAAAAGATCACAGCATTATACCTGCTGCTGGGCGGAATAAGCAATGGCATCGGCCGTTACCTGGCGGACAGAAGCATCAGCAATCTTTATGTACAACACATATTTACCTGCGTGGAGATATTGCTGGCCTGCTTTTTTTTCCGGGAAGCATTGCCGGGTAAAAGAATTAAAAAGTGGTTGCCAGTTGTTGCTGTCATCTTCATCATAGCGGCTGTATTAAACAGCCTGTTTATTCAGGAGATCGCCGTACATAACAGTTATGCCCGTTCCATAAGCGCATTGATCGTCATCGCTCTCTGCCTGTATTTCTTTAAAACAAAACTGGCCACCGGGTTCAACTGGAAAAGGGATCCGCTTTTTTGGTTTGTATCGGGCTTCCTGATCTATTTCTCTTCCTCATTGTTCCTGTTTATTCTTTCGAACCTCACATTTGTAACGATGAGTAAACAGCTTGCCTGGACCCTTTGGAATATTCACGCCACCATGGTATTGATCATGTATTTGTTATTCACC
>JAEUVL010000110.1 GCA_016786965.1 Chitinophagaceae bacterium | reverse complement strand
GGTTCTCTGACGGCTATTGTTCAATCCCTGGAGCCTGTTCATAAAGGCTATCATCTGTTAAAGCAGGGTATTCCGTCTTTTTTGGCAAAAGCAGACTCCCGGCAATTCACATTTGTACCTGGTAAGGATGCCGCCGGTTTTGCAAAGGCATTACAGCAGCGTTTATTTGAAGGAGGATACATTGCCTTCGACAGTGTGCGGGCCGATTCGGCTCAACTGGCTGATGCGGTAAAAAAGTTTCAAAAGGACAAGGGAATAACTGTGGATGGAAGGGCAGGAGAAGGTACTATCCGTACCCTGAATACGTCTGACAGGGAGAAATTCATCCGTATTGCCATCAGTATGGATAAATATAAAATGCTGCCGGAAAAAATGCCATCAAAATACATTTGGGTAAATGCTTCTGCCAATTATCTCGAAGTGGTGGACAACGATGAAGTAAAACTTACCTCCAAGGTTATTTGTGGCAAAGCCAAAACAAGGACCCCGGTATTGAGCAGTCTGATCACTTCCCTTATTACCTATCCCCAATGGGTGCCTCCGCCAAGTATTGTATCAAAAGAGATATTGCCTGCTGTAAAGAAGAACCCCGGTTACCTGGCAAGGAAGGGGTTCAGCCTCGTCAATTCAAAGGGAGAAGAAGTAGACCCCTATTCGGTGGACTGGTCAAAGTACAGCAAAGGTATTCCTTACCGCATTGTGCAGGGAAGCGGTGATGCTAATGCCCTGGGCATAATGAAATTTGTTTTTGACAACAAATACTCGGTTTATCTCCATGATACCAACCAGCGCTACCTCTTTGCTAATGGAATGCGGTCACTGAGCCACGGTTGTGTACGGGTGCAGGAATGGGAAAAGCTGGCCTGGTATATTTTGCGCAACGATAGCCTGAATGCAAAAGGGAAAGGTTATACCCCGGTTGACTCAGTGAAAACATGGCTTCGCAACAAACAAAAAAGAAGTATCACGGTAAAGAATAAAATGCCCGTTTATATTCGGTACATTACCTGCGAAGGCAAGCCTGATGGTATTGTATTTTATGATGATGTGTATGCTGAAGACAAATTCCTGCGGGAGAAATTTTTTGCTGCCAATTAGCCGTCCGGTTATACCGTATAAAGTGAATAGACCGGGGAAAAAGAAACCTTTCCAACGTAGTGAATATTAGGGAAATAATTTATTTTCGGATATTGAACATACCTGTTATTTTTGTCCAGATTTAAACCAAACTATCTCTTTATGAAGAAGATACTATTAGCATTGTTTGCGCTGTACCTGCTTGTACCTGCCAGTTATGGTCAAAACGATGAAATTGCGCCTAAGTCTCTGGGTGTCAGCTTTTTTTTCAATGACTTTACTACTCCCCAAAGAATAAGAACCACTTCGCTGAGTAAAGTATTGGCCGATAGGAATTTTGCCAAACTCAGGCAAATGAGTCCAGGGCTTTCGTTGAATTATTTCCAGGGTGTTGGAAAACATGTTGACTTTGCCGGATCTTTAAGCGGCTCATTTGTCAACTATCCGATGCCTAATAAAGTATTCTTCAATAACAATTTTTTGCTTGAAGGAACTGCTTCACTGCATCTCAAAATGACCACTGAGAAATATTGGTTACAACCTTATTTGTCATTGGGAGTAGGCGTACATAAGTATCAGGTTTACTATGGAGCCACCTTACCACTTGGTGTAGGTATGAAAATAAGACTGCTGGATGAAGCTCATATGTTCATTAACTCAAATTACCGGGTACCACTTACAACAGAAACAGCTAATTACCATTTACATCACAGCATCGGTTTTGCAGGCCGTTTAAGTAAAAAGAAAGAAGCGCCTAAAGTAATCGAACCACCCAAGCCACCTTCCGACAGAGATGGTGATGGTATCATTGATGATAATGATAAATGTCCTGATGTGAAGGGATTGGCCAAGTATGATGGTTGCCCTATACCTGATACAGATAAAGATGGCATCAATGATGAAGAAGATAAGTGTCCAACTGTTCCAGGTCTGGCCCGTTACCAGGGTTGCCCTATACCAGATACAGATAAAGATGGTATCAATGATGAAGAAGATAAATGCCCGACGGTTCCCGGAGTGGCCCGCTATCAGGGTTGCCCCATCCCCGATACTGATAAGGATGGTACTAATGATGAGGAAGATAAATGCGTAACCATCCCAGGTCCAAAAGAGAATTTCGGTTGCCCGATCATCTCAGAAGAGATCAAGAAAAAAGTAAGCGTAGCTGCGAAGAACATTCTGTTCATTACAGGTAGCGCTAAACTCAATGCCAAATCTTTTAAAGGATTGAATGAAGTAGCGCAGATCATGAAAGATAATCCTGGTATGAGTCTCGCAATTGATGGACATACCGATAATGTAGGAAGTGATGAAAAGAACCAGATACTGAGTGATAACAGGGCCAACTCTGTAAAAGCCTACTTAGTGTCTAAAGGCGTAGAAGAAAGCCGTATATCAGCTACCGGTCATGGTGAAACTATGCCTATAGCAGATAATAAAACAGCTGCCGGCCGCCAGCAGAACCGTCGTTCAGAGCTGAATTTGAGCTACTATCAATAAGATAGCACTTTAGATAAAAAGCAAACTCCCCAAAAGGTTTAAATCTTTTGGGGAGTTTGCTTTTAGAACCTTACGTACTTTTCAATCAGTTGCATGTGCGTTCCTTTCTTCCTGGCCTTTTTGGCTTGCTTGCGCAAAATGAATTCAAACAGGCTCATCCAGCCGGGCAGGTTGCTCTCGCTGATGTCGAAGAGCCAGGCCAGGGCCAGTTTGTCTTTAGGAAAGCCGTTGGGCCGGCATTCGCCGTCACGGGCCAGGCCATAGCCTATCTGGAGTGATTGTTCAAAGCCGCGGCTGGCGGGGCGCAGTTCCACCCGGAACTTACAGGGCTTTCCGCTGCGGTTGCGAAAGAGATGGTTGATGTTAGGTTCTGCCGTGGCTGATTCGCCAGGCTTCAGGGTGTGCATGGTTTTGCCGAGGCGTACTTGCACTTCACCTTCCAGGCATTCGAATGTTTCGGAATAGGTTTTATGGTAGTGGAGGCCCACACCGCCGCCGTCAGCCAGCTCCACTTCTACAAGGGTGCAGGCGCCGTTGGTATCGGCATGGGTTTTCAGAAAGGTAACTGTGTCTTTCTGGATGGGGTTGTGTATGGTTCGTTCCATAATTCTAATATACGAAGCAATCATCATGTAAGTTTTTGCAGACCTTTGATTACTTTAGCTGCCAGGAGCTATTCTACATTTCGTCAGCCATGAAAAAACTGCTGCTTTTACTGGTGCTGTTACAAACAGCCCGCATAAACACAAGTGCACAGATATTATTATCCGAAAGTTTTGACGGGGCCACTTTTGTGCCTGCCGGGTGGCAGAATATTTATGTTATTGGTTTTGGACCAACGGTACGATGGGATCGGGTAACCGCAGGAGCCAACCCGACCGTTCTTCCGCACAGTGGTGCAGCCATGGCCAGGTTTGATTGCCGCACAGCCAATAATGGGTATGTGGTGAATCTTGTAACACCACCCTTAAATTTTAGTTCCGGGAGCCGGCATCGTGTACGATTTTGGATGTACAGGGGAGACCAGGCGCCATTAGGTACCGATTTTCTGTCAGTATTTGTTAACACCTTCACCTATACCAGTGGTGGTGGTGCGGCTGAGTTAAGCAAATTGGTTGTCAGCCGAATTCAGGATCCTTCTGAACCGGCAAACGGTTGGTATGAGTATGTATGTGAAATTCCTGCAAACTATAATGGAGCAACGAATTATATAATTTTCAATGCAAATGGCCGGAATTCAAATAACATTATTTACCTGGATGATGTTACGGTAGAAGCCACTTCCTGCCTGCGGCCTGTTACTCCCGGTTATTCCAATCTTACAACAAACTCAGTCCAGTTTAACTGGTCACCACCTGTTTCAGGATCACCTACTGGTTATGATTATGAAATAAGAACGGCTGGTTCTGCCGGTAGCGGAAGTAATGGGCTGGAATTTTCAGGTTCTGTTCTTACACCAGCCACATCAATGCTGGCAACCGGTTTACAGGAAGGTTATCAATACAATTTAAGTGTTCGTTCTGATTGCGGTACCGATAGCAGCGTATGGAGTACTCCTGTAAAAGTGGTAACACCCTGCGTACCAAGGACAATTCCGTATACAGAAAATTTTGACGGAGTGGTCACTGCCACCGGTTTGCCACCATGTATGTCAGTACACAACGTAGATGGTGTGGATACCTGGCGGATGAACACTTATTATTACAACAGTACCTATACTAATTCGGCTCCACGTGCCATCTTTGCTAATGCCAGTGGTGGTTTTTATGGGCAACCAGGTGAAGACTGGTTCTTTACTGCGCCACTGACCCTTGAAGCCGGCAAGTGTTATCAGTTGTCTTTTGCTTACCGAACATATTTTCCCAATGAATCTATTGAAGTAAAAATGGGTAAAGGGCCTTTGAAGGATTCTATGACCACGCCGATTTTTTCCAGAAATAGTTTCAACTCCACCACTTATTTGCAACAGGCAAATGCGATATCGGTAAACACAAGCGGCACTTATTATATTGGCTTCCGTTGCGCCACGAACCAGGGATTTAGTGGCGGATTATTTGTTGATGATATTGCTGTTACAGAAGTATGTGGTGTGCCTTCTGGTTTGCAGCTAAGTAATGTGAGCCTTAGCGAGGTTACGTTTAATTGGAATGCACCTGCTTGCGGTACTGATACAGGCTATGAATGGGAATTGCGTACTTCAGGAGCAGCCGGATCAGGCGCCACCGGGTTGGCAGAAACAGGACTAACCGGAGCAGGAGTACTTACGGCCACCTCAGGTGCACTGGTCAATGGAACCACTTATAGCTTATATGTTCGCACAAAATGTGTGGCCGGTATAAGCGGACTGTGGACCAGCGCCGTTACTTTCAAAGCATGTGGCACAGCAGCCTTACCTTATTTTGAAAACTTTGATGGAGTGGTGCCACCGGCATTACCGGGTTGCTATACTATTGAAAATGTAAATGGCGGCGCTACCTGGGAAATTCGTGGAAGCATACAGCCTTTTTCTGCACCCAACTGTATGTCGTACACCAGTTGGGCTACTTCAGCGATTGGTGATGATTGGCTTTACACACCACCCTTCGCACTTACGGCTGGTACTACTTACCGGCTGAGTTTTTATTATGGGGCCCGGTCAACCAGTAATATTGAAAAGCTGGAAGTAAAAACAGGAGTAGCTACAAATGCATCATCTATGAATGGCCCGCTTTTGTTTTCCAATTATTCAATCAGCAACCCGGTGCTTACACAGGCTATTGTTGATTTTACACCAACTGTTACCAGCAATCAGCATATCGGTTTTCATGCTTTATCGGTGGGGCCGCAATTCTTTCTGAAGCTGGATGATATAAATCTTTCGGTTGCGCCGCTTTGCGACTCGGTGCGTAAGGTTCAGTTTGTAAATATCACTCCATATGCAGCCACAGCACAATGGCAGGCACCCATGGTAAACACGGTAAGCAGTTATGAATGGGAATTGCGTTCCTCCGGAGCACCAGGTTCGGGCGGCGCAGGTCTTGTACAATCGGGAACGCTTGCAGGCAATAGCCTTTCTGTGCCATTAACAGGGTTGCTTCCGGCACAAACCTTTTCGTTTTATATCCGCTCTGCTTGTGGTGTAACTAATGGCGATTGGGTGCCGGCAGTTCTTACTGCAGCTTGTTTACCCGTAGTACCGGATTATGCAGAAAACTTTGATGGTGTAACAGCACCTGCATTGCCGGCTTGTACAAGAATTGAAAATATCAATAAGGACATCACCTGGCAGATAAGAAATGTGGGAGCAAGCCAGGCACAGAGCAGCCCTAACGTACTGTTCTATTTTTTTAATCCGTTTATGCCGGCTGACGACTGGTTTTATTCAGCGCCGCTGAATCTGTCAGCAGGCAACACCTACAGGCTTTCTTTTTATTACCGGGCCGATAACAGCACCTATACAGAAGCCTTGGAAGTGAAGCTGGGATCCTATGCACAGCCTTCAGCAATGAATACTGTTCTTTATTCCAATACGAATATCCGCAACCAGGTTTTTCAATTGGTAAATATTGAATTTACCGCCCCGGCTGCTGGTACCTACTACCTTGGATTCAGGTGTTTCTCTATCGTAAACCAGGGAGGCTTGTGGCTGGATGGTATCAGCGTAAAATCATTGGGCGGATGCAGCGGAATACCATTGGTAATACCGGCCGGCAGATCTGGCAGTACCTACCAATGGGAAATAAATACCGGCAGCGGCTTCACGCCTTTGTCTGACAATGCTAACTACAACGGTACAGCCACTTCTTCGTTATCAGTGACAGGTGTGCCCACCAGCTACTACGGCTACCAGTACCGTTGCCTGGTGGATGGCTTGCCGGCTGATCCCTTTACCCTGAAGTTTGCCGCTTCCTGGAACGGAACAACTGATGTAAACTGGCACAACCCGGTCAACTGGGGTGGATGTGGTATACTGCCGGACCAATACACAGATGTATACATACCCTCCGGAAAAGTACGCTACCCTTCGGTAAGCAATGCGGCCACTATCAGGAGTCTTACGGCCAGTGCCGGTGCTGCGGTAACGGTGCAAAACAATGTGGTACTGGAGATTATAAAATAAGCGGTATTTCTTTACAGCAATGATGAACCAGGGTCAATACGGGGTCAGCAGCCCGCAGTTTTTTACTAATTAACCATAAATTCAACTCGTTTTTTTGCAAAATCCCCCTACCTTTGCGCCGCCATTAGGAAAAGCTTTAGGTGGTACAGATAATGAGGTTTCCGGTTTTTTCTTCAAGTGGCAATCTATGAGGGTCTAATCTACCATATCAGCTACTTTTCCCCTTTGTAACAGGGAACTATCTCTTTATAGCTGATTTTCCAATCAAAAAAAAGCTGAGCAGCGTACAGAACGATAAAGAGTGCGACGCAACAGTCGATCATCAGGGAACAGAACCCCGATAAACAAATAAATCACATTCTAAAATCAAAAATTTAAAATAAACAATAGTCATGGCCGATTTAAAATTTCAAAGAAACTTTGGTATTGCCGCCCATATTGATGCGGGTAAAACCACCACGACAGAGCGTATCCTTCGTTATACAGGTATGATCCACCGTATTGGTGAAGTACATGATGGTGCTGCCACCACCGACTGGATGGAGCAGGAAAAAGAAAGAGGTATCACCATTACTTCAGCGGCTGTAAGCTGCCAGTGGAATTTTCCAACTGTACTGGGTAAGGCTACCGCCGATACACAGAAATATTCTTTCAATATTATTGATACTCCGGGACACGTTGACTTTACCGTAGAGGTGGAACGTTCTATGCGTGTACTGGATGGATTGATCGCCCTGTTCTCCGCGGTGGATGGAGTGGAACCGCAGTCTGAAACTGTGTGGCGCCAGGCCAACAGGTATGGAGTTCCCCGTATCGGATTTGTAAACAAAATGGACCGTGCCGGTGCCGACTTCCTCAACGTAGTGAAGCAGGTAAAAGATATGCTGGGTTCTAAAGCTGTTCCCCTGCAGCTGCCAATCGGCGCTGAAGATGATTTCAGGGGTGTGGTTGACCTGATCAAAATGAAAGGTATAATCTGGCACATGGAAACAGAGGGAATGACCTTTGACGAAATAGAAGTACCTGCTGATATGCTCGAAGAAGCAAAAGAGTGGAGAGCCAGTCTTGTAGAAGCCGTGGCTGAATATGATGATAAGCTGATGGAGAAATTCTTTGATGATCCCAACAGCATTACTGAAGATGAAATGCATGAGGCGATCCGTAAAGCTACGGTAGACCTGAGCATCGTTCCGATGATGTGTGGTTCATCCTTTAAGAATAAAGGTGTGCAGACTGCACTGGATGCGGTTTGCCGTTACCTGCCTTCACCGATCGATATACCGGATACGGTAGGAACTAACCCCGACAGTGGTGAGCCTGAAACCCGTAAAGCGGATCCCAAAGCTCCGTTTGCAGCATTGGCCTTTAAGATCATGACCGATCCATTTGTAGGTCGTTTGGCGTTCTTCCGGTGCTATTCCGGCCACCTGGATGCCGGTTCTTATGTATTGAACGTAAGAAGTGGTAAAAAGGAAAGGATCAGCCGTATCATGAAAATGTTTGCAAACAAGCAAAACCCGATCGATTTTATCGAAGCTGGTGATATTGGTGCAGCGGTAGGTTTCAAAGAGATCAAAACCGGTGATACACTTTGTGATGAGAATCACCCAATTACCCTTGAGAACATGTTCATCCCTGAGCCGGTTATCGCTATTGCGGTAGAGCCAAAAACGCAGGCTGACGTGGATAAAATGGGTATGGCTATAGCCAAGTTGGTAGAGGAAGATCCTACACTTCGGGTGAATACAGATGAAGATACCGGGCAGACCATCCTTCGTGGAATGGGTGAATTGCATCTGGAGATCATCATCGACCGTATGCGTCGTGAATTTAAGGTAGAAGTGAACCAGGGTGCTCCCCAGGTGGCTTATAAAGAAGCATTCAATGCTACAGTTGAACACCGCGAAACCCTGAAGAAACAGACGGGTGGTCGTGGTAAATTCGCCGATATCCAGTTTAGTCTGGGGCCGGTGGATGCCGAATGGAAAGCAGAGAACCCCGATAAGCATTACCAGTTTGTGAACGACCTGTTCGGTGGATCCATTCCCCGTGAGTTTGTTCCTGCCATCCAGAAAGGTTTTGAGCAATCAATGACCACTGGTGTACTGGCCAGCTA
>JAEUVL010000096.1 GCA_016786965.1 Chitinophagaceae bacterium | reverse complement strand
TGAAATGCAAGCAGCGGGACGGATCTACCTCGCCTCGATGGGTATTTATATCTTCAACCGCAACCTGCTGTTCGACCTGCTGCAAAATGAATTCAAGTCGGCAACGGATTTTGGTAAAGAGATCATTCCACAATCCATTGCGACGTATAAAGTGGCCAGCTATCAATATTCCGGCTACTGGACGGATATCGGAAATATCTACTCCTTCTTTGAAGCTAACCTGGACCTCACCAAGGATATTCCCGACTTCAATATGTTTGATAATGAAAGAACGATCTACACCCGTTCCCGTATGCTGCCACCGGCAAAGATCAGCGGCACCACGCTGGAAAAAACATTGGTGGCAGAAGGGTCTATCCTCAATGCATCCCGCATCGAACACTCCGTTATCGGCATCCGCTCCCGGGTGGGACATGGCAGCACCATCGTGAGCACCTACATCATGGGTAGCGATTACTACGAAACACTAACGGATATTGCCAGCGATACCGAAAAAGGGATCCCCTTACTCGGCGTGGGCGACCGCTGCTATATCAAGAACGCTATTTTAGATAAGAATGTCCGTATAGGAAATGATGTACGGATCAATGGCGGACCGCACCTGGAAAATACCGATCATGCGCTTTACACTGTGAAAGATGGTATCGTGGTGATCAAAAAAGGCGCTATCGTGCCTAATGGGTTTGTTATATAATAGATAAAAGCGAACAGTTCATAGAAAACAGATGATAGATGATAATGGATAGATGATAGTTCTTTAATGTCACTATTTCCCAAAGCTTTGCAGCACCCCCGGACTGAAATAACCATCATTTATCAACATATGGATAAGAACTATTCAAAAGTTAGTTAAATAATTTGAATGGAAGGAACTATCATCTATAATCTGTCATCCGTAAACTGTTCTCCATTTTTTTTCGTGTACTTTTTACATATTATTCCTATCTTCCGCCTGCTGAATTATTAATAATAACGATTGCTTATGTCAACTGCTTACACCGGCGTAAAACCCCGCCTTTCATTCTGGCAAATATGGAATATGTGTTTTGGTT
>JAEUVL010000833.1 GCA_016786965.1 Chitinophagaceae bacterium | reverse complement strand
AATAATGGAGAGGAGATCGTATTCCGGGATATGCTTCACGATGAGGAGGGTAATTATTGGTTTGCTTCTTTTAACCAGGGAATCTTTTACTATAAAACAACAGAAAAGCGGTTTGTAAGCCTCAAGGATACCTCTTTAAATAAGTTAAGAACAGCGACTGGTTTAAGTGCGGATACAAAAAATAACACCGTTGTGATCGGCACATTTGGCGAACTGGTTTCTGTATATCATATTCCCAGCGGGAAACGAGTAAATTATTACGAAACAACAAAGGCAAACGACTATTCACAATTGATCCTGGTGAATAGTATGACAAAAGATGCGAGCGGAAATATATGGCTGGCCACACATGCAGGTGGTGTGTACCGGTATAATCCCGGGCAGGAATTTGAGAAGTCATTTACCCGGTTTAGTATGAAAAACGGGCTAAGCAGCAATAATGTTATTTCAATCTGTAATGACGGAGATACAACTTTATGGTTATTGACCAACAGGGGTATTTCTGCAATCAGCATCAAAGGACAATTGTTATACGACCTGAACGAGGATAATAGTTTCAATTTTTCTGCTTACGGATCTGACAGCCGTAATCCGCATGATATATTTTTTAATACTGAGAAGCAAGAATTGCTGGCAGGTGCAGGAGGAGGTTTGTTTTTTTATTCCCGGCCTGTGCCTGCTACGGCACTTCATTTTCCGGTTGCTATAACCGGTATCATCATTAATGGTGTGGCTGTAACACATGATGAAATAAAAAGCAAGGGATACAGACTCCCTTTCAACTCTAACACAGTGGCTTACGAGTTTGCAGGACTTTATTATGGAAATACTGCTGGTATTATTTATGAATATAAAATGGATGGTTATGATGAAGATTGGAAACAAGCAGGCCTGAGCTACAAAGTGGCTTACCAGAACCTGCCATCGGGAAAGTACCAGTTTCGTGTAAGGGCACGAACCAGCAATGGAATTGTGGCAGGCGAAATAGCAGCTTTTCCTTTTAGTGTGGTGCCGCCGTTTTGGCGTACATGGTGGTTTGTGTTGCTGGCTGCAGTATTGTCTGTTTTTTCTATTTGGTTATTTATCCGCTCACTGCAAACAAAACTACGGGTAGAGCGAATCATCAATGTCTTTGCTACTTCTTTATATGGACAGAATACCACGGAGGATATTTTTTGGGATACCGCAAAGAATTGCATTGAGAAACTGGGCTTTACTGATTGTGTTATTTACCAGCGCAATGAAAGCAGGAATGTATTGTTGCAGGTAGCTGCATATGGCCCCAAGAATCCCCATCGCCGGGAGATCGTAAATGTAATTGAGATACCTGTGGGAAAAGGAATAGTAGGAGCGGTGGCGCAAAACGGCAGGTCAGTTATTGTAAAAGACACCTCCAGGGACCCGCGGTATATTGTAGATGATGAAAGGCGCTTATCAGAGATCGCTGTACCTGTACTGGTGGATGGGAAGGTATTTGCCGTAATTGATTCAGAACACCCGCAACGGAAGTTCTACTCCGCCTACCATTTACGGATACTGAAAAAGATAGCGGCTATTTGTTCTGAGCGGATAACTAAACACCTGACCGAGGAAAAGCTGCGAGCTAAGATAGCCCGTGACCTGCACGATGAGATGGGTTCAACGCTTACCAGTATCAATATCATCAGCACTGTGGCAATGGAGGAAAGGCAGGACCATGAAAAACTCAAATTGTATTTTCAAAAGATTAAAGACCATTCAGGAAGGATGATGGAAAGCATGAGTGATATGGTATGGGCCATCAACCCGGTGAATGACAACTTCGAGAAAGTGATACTTCGTATGAAAGAGTTTGCAGCAGAAATACTGGAGCCAGCCCGGATCAATTATTATTTT
>JAEUVL010000020.1 GCA_016786965.1 Chitinophagaceae bacterium | reverse complement strand
TTCTCCATATAACCGCTGGTAAGCGGCTTTTATCTGGATGATTTCATCAGGAGTCCGGCCTTGAAGTACCGCAATAGCAGCTCTTTTGTCTGCACCAATACCTTTAAAGGCATCGTACAGGCGCCTGGCAAGACGTTCTGGGTTCCCGGGAGGATGCAGTAATTGTTGTACATGTTCATATTCCTTATCGGTAAGTTCATCTCTTAAATCAGTATTCAGATCATGGCCGGTGCCAGCAATAAGGCGGTACTTGTTTTCAATTTCTCTCAATTCAGATTCGCTATGCCCGGTAAGCGCCGCATAAATAGCTGATTCGTCTGTACCCCATCCCTGCATAGCCGCTTCAAGCCGGTTGGCAATTACAGTGGCACGATCTTCATTTGTGACAGCGCCTCCTTCAGCACCAGGTAAAAGGGATTGAAAATAGGTCCATTCACTATCTGTCAGTTCATCTCTTATTTCAGTAGTAAGGTTATTACCTGTCATCTGATTATATGCAGCCTGTATATCTGCCCATTGCGATGCTGTGCGGCCAGCTACTACTGCATAGATAGCTGATTCGTCTGTACCCCACCCTCTCATGGCATCCCATAAAGTACGGGCTATCTCAGCAGAGGGAGTCTCCCCTCTTAAAAGCGATAATGCTCTCGAGAGATCATTTCCCGATAGTTCGTCACGTAGCATCGCTTCCAGCGTCTCCCCGCCCGACAATGCCAGGAACGCCGCTTCTATATCTGCTATTTCAGCTGTTGTCCGTCCGGTTAATGCATTAAATATGGCATCTTCATCGGTGCCCCATCCCTTCGCTGCACTTCGTAAGGTAGTGGCTATTTGCTGAGCGGCTGTTCGTTGAGGAATCGCTTGTCTTCTTATTGAATTTTGTCCCTGCTGCACCGTATGTGTCAACTCATGCGCCAGTAAATGTTTCCCTGCATTTGAATTAGGGTTATACTGCCCTTCATTAAAGTAAATATCATTACCTACAGTAAATGCCTTTGCATTTAATTCCCGGTTCATTTGAATGGCTTCACCACCTGTATGGATTTTAATATCGCTAAAGTCTGCGCCAAACCTGCTTTGCATAAACGATTGAGTATAGCCGTCCATACTAATGCCACTACCCTTGCTTGAATTTATCTGGTTAGTAACAGTGTCAGATGCCACCGTACCGGCAGAGGATTCTTTTCGTTGAATAAAAGAAGCGAGTGGTTTGCGTTGTAATTTTTCTTCTTCTTCGCAGGCCGCACATATCCGCTGGATAAAATGCTGTTCCGGCATTCGCATCACTGTATCGGCTATGGTATCTGCTTCGGTTTCTAAAGGGTCATTCACTTCCCCTATAGCAAGTTTACATTGTACCGGCATTACTCCGGGATGTTGGCCCGCTTTTTCTGCTGCAGGTAAACTGTATGAAGTTGTATTTACTTTTTTCAGCATAATTGGTTTCCTCATTAAATTTTCATGGTGTGGCACATAAGTTAGTAAGCGACTGAGTAAGCAAGAGCCGTACTCTGGCTACCAATGCAGGATAGTCTGCAACAGCAGTAAGCGGCACATGCAGGTGCCCCATTGGTATGGTACTAACCGGTGTCTGGTTGATCTGCAGCAGCCTTACCCGGTAAAATATTTCGTTTGACAGGTAATTTCCACCTGAACCAGATACTGCGTTAAGGCCGGCGGGATTACCCGAAGCATTGCCGACGTCATTATTTACCGGCGCACCGGTTGTATTTACACCACTGAAACTGTGATTTACTGCAGCAGCCATCATATTGCCAAAGGGCAGGGAACTGTTAATAAATTCATCACGCCTGCTTGTGGTACCCGGATACCGTGCAGATAAATTTGTTTCTAATGCCGTATCGGTGGAGGTCAGCCCGTTGTTATCAGATCCCCCTCCCCGTTGCCTGGCAGCCCAATGATCGAAGAACAAGTTACCATGTGCAGGTGACCCGCTTCCACCACTGCCAAGTGTAAAAGATATATTGGGATTAAGGCTGATGGTCATAATCATATCCGCCCGATTGGCACCCGAAAGAAAACTGCTGAAATAGCGTTCCACTATCCCCTGGTCAAAATCATGGTAGCGCACAGGAAAGATAGCCCCGTGTATCATGGCACTACAAGCACCACTTGTTACAGATTGGCCGCTAAGAGCCTGCACAATGGCGCCCGAAGGATTGCCGTCCCCAGTAAACGGATCAAAGCCACTAATGAGTATTTTTTTTTGAGTGGCGGCGATCCCAGCAAAAGGTACAGCATTAATGCCCCGGGAGCTTTGTTCAAAGCTGTCTACCAATGCCTGGCGGTCGGTTGTCGTAATGGCAAAGCTGGCAGAGAATCCCCGAATCATTCCAATCATGCGCAAGCGGGCCAGATACAGGGGCTGGTCATCCATCTGGCCGGCAACTGCCGGAAGATGCTGTGCTCTGCTTAGCGCTGCCTGCCAAAGGTTTGTACCACTGTTGCTGACTACTGTTTGTGCAGCAATAAGACTAGCGCTGCTGCGCAGAGCAGCTTCCAATGCAATCATCTGCTGAGCAAAAACCACCATGAGATGGCTGATATTGTTTGCCTGCGTAAAGACCTGCTGCTCTTCTGTTGTGGAACTGGCCGGTGCAGCCGTAGCAGCGGCAGTAGTACTGCACCTTGGTATGCGACTGGCTATATTACCGGGATTGATGCCGGCAATAAGAGGGTTTAATGCGGTATCATTTACGCCAAAAGAGCTTCGCAATGTTTTTCTTACTTCTCTGATACCGGCCACCACATCAGCGGCTAACCCGGGGGTTGGAGTCTGGGCGGTTCCAATATCATCCAACCATTCAGCCTGAAGGTTGGGGGAGGCGCAATAAGGGCGGGCAAATCCCTGTACCCTTACCTGGGTTTGGTTTCTTCTTGCCCCGCAGAATATTTTTTTGGCGGTTGCCTCTTCCATCCGCACACAACCATGAGAAAGCGGTTCACCTGTAACTTTGTCATGCTGGTGCAGGGCAATACCCCGGTGAGGCACAAATGTATTCCAGAAAAGCCAACCATTGTGGCTGAGTTTTCGCTCACTGATAACGGGTGCAGCGCCAGAAGTGATGGGGGTACAATTTGTATCAGTTACATTTGAAGTAGCAGCATCACAAGCAGTATCACTGGAGGCATCAGCACAACAATGGCCTTTGCCAGTAGAGCAGATGGCTGATTCGGAAGTGCCATTGCTCCAGTTAAGTGTTACCGATTGCGGAATTTCCTGGTTGACCAATACAGACTGTAACCAGGCGCCACTGGGTACTGCGCTGCAGTCGGTAGTGCCTATCGCATCCCATTGCCGCTGTACTTTTCGCTCTACCATCCCCCCCTGCTGCACCGTATGCGTCAGCTCATGCGCCAGTAAATGTTTTCCCTCATTTGAATTTGGATTATACTGTCCGTCATTAAAATAAATATCACTGCCTACGGTAAAGGCTTTAGCACTCAGTTCCCTGTTCAATTGCGCCGCATTAGCGCCTGTATGAATTTTCACATGGCTGAAATCTGTACCAAAACGGCTTTGCATAAAACTCTGTGTATGGCTATCCATACTACTTCCACTACCCTTGCTTGAATGTATCTGGTTAGTAATAGCGTCGGATGCCACAGCACCGGCAGAGGATTCCTTTCGCTGAATAAAAGATACTAAAGGTTTACGTTGCAGTTTTTCCTCTTCCTCACAATGGCTGCACTTGCGCTGGATATAACTTTGTTCTGGCATCCGCATAATGGTGTCGGCCATGGTGTCGGCTTCATCTTCTAAAGGGTCATCAGGTGCGCCAATGGCAAGTTTGCATTGAATCAATAATGGTTGTAACAATTCTTTATCCTGGTCGGAGTGTAATTGCTCCTGTAAAGGCTGTATATCCTTCTCCGCAGCAGGTGAAGCAGCGGTGACGGGTGATAAAATGGAGGCATGGTCCGGCATTTGAATCAGAATTGCAGTGAAAAAAAATCATCCTTTATTTTTAGGGCTTACCTTTTTCGCATATACAATCTCCCACGATGTTTTTCTACTATCCACAAACCCATTCATCGGCATGATTGAATAAGGTTCATTATTATTTTTTTTCACAAACCCAATTTCAAACAACTGTTGCCCGGGCGATTCCAGTTGCTCATACAATTCTTTATTTTGTGGTAATACCACAATACTTATTTCTTTATCAGTTAGTATTCCCTTTTTGATATCCATCACTGTACAGGTAACTGCATTTCCATAACCGACCAGCATGGATGACACTGTCTTTAAACGGAGTATCATATCACATTTATCGCTTTCCTTTTTCATACTGCTTAATTTACAATTTCCTGAATAAAATCCGATCAATAATGATAAAGTAATTATTACATTCGGTCTGATGGTCATTTGCTGAACATATTTACCAGGAAGGCCGTCCATATTCTACAACAGGCGCCCCCATATAAGTTATTAATGAACTAAGACTCCTGATCTTGACTTCATCCACCGTGCCAGAGCTGTAAGTACCCCGGGCAAAATCCGGCGGTGGCCAGAAAGTAAGCACCTCATCAGGATTGCCGGTGGCAAGAGCTACGTGTGCCACACCATTGAAGAATACAAGGTAACCTCTTGGTATCACATCTCCGGGAGTATAAAGTGTTCGGCTACTGCTCATCGTGTCTGGCCAATCACTCATTGGTACACTTACATAAAGGTTATGGATCCAGTTCCAGGATAATACCCCCGCCCTGTAAGCAGAAAGCAATACCATTTCCCAGCAGTTGATAGTAGTGGCTGGTACAACAGCAGGTGCAGCAGCCTCACTTGCAGCGCTTGCCCAATCTGCAAAATCATTACCCGATGTGGAGCCTACACTCATTGTAGCTCCCGATGGTGTCCACGCAGCCCTTGACCCTACTAATGATGTCATTTCATCCGCCGTCTCTTCCAGCGGATTATCTCTTATCAGCATCAGTGCCCTTGTAAGATCTGACCCGCTGAGTTCGCTGATGAGTTCTGCACGCAGCCTGGTGCCGGTACGGGCAAAGTAATCAAGTTTTAGCTGACGTATAATGGCAGGGTCTCCTCCGAGCGATGCAAGCGCCGCCAGCAGTCTTTCTTCATCAGTACCCGCATCCATCGTTGAAATCAGGATTTCTTCAATTATGTTCGGCACCCTTCCGCTTAAAAGGATTGAGGTCTCCAGCCAGTCGGCCCCGCCGAGTTCACTTACCAACCGTTCATTCATTGACTCTCCATAGAGCCGCAAGTAAGCAGCACTGGCAGCAGCAATTTGTGCAGCAGATCGTCCTTGTAAAATGGCGACGATCTCCGCTTCTCGGGTACCAGGGCCATCCACTGCATTATGAATGCTGCGGGCAATTCTCTCCGGCAATGCCAACGGATACAGCAATTGTTGCGCCTGTTCATATTCACTGTCGGTTAACTCGTCCCGCAGATCAGTATTCAGTTGCCGGCCGGTTAAAAGACGGTACCGACGTTCAATCTCTCTTAATTCCGTTTCCGTATGACCTGTAAGTGCTGCATAAATTGCAGACTCATCAGTACCCCACCCATCCATCGCTGTTTCAAGCTGGTTGGCGATCACTGTGGCACGGTCTTCATCCGTGACAGCGCCTCCTTCAGCGCCAGGCAGCAAAGTTTGAAAATAATCCCATTCAGTATCTGTCAGTTCATCTCTTATTTCTGTAAGGAGGTTATTTCCTGTCATTTGCCGGAAAGCATCCTGTATTGTGGTCCATTGTGCTGCAGTACGCCCGGCTACTGCTGCATAGATGGCCGATTCATCTGTACCCAGCCCCCGCATGGCATTCCACAAAGTGCGGGCAATTTCTGTATCAGGTGTTTCGCCCCGTAAAAGTGATAGAGCTCTTGAAAGTTCATTTCCGGACAATTCACTCTGCAACATAGCTTCCAGTGTTCCACCAGATAATGCAGCGTAAGCTGCTGCAATATCTGCGATCTCAGGCAGGGTTCTTCCTGTCAAAGCATTGAAAATCGCATCTTCATCTGTACCAGGCCCATCTGAAGCATTATGCAAAGTGGTGGCTATTTGCTGAGCACCGGTACGCTGGGGTTGGGGCGAAACTTGCCGCCGCACAATGCCAGCACCGCCCTGCTGCACAGTATGCGTCAACTCATGCGCCAGCAAATGTTTCCCTTCTCCTGAACTAGGATTGTATTGCCCTGCGTTAAAGT
>JAEUVL010001059.1 GCA_016786965.1 Chitinophagaceae bacterium | reverse complement strand
GAACCCATCCACTATTTCCGTATATGCCTTCCGGCTGAAGCCCGGCGAAGACCTGAAAGCAGGCATCGAAAAAGTAGTAACCGACAACAATATCAAAGCCGGCTGGATATCCACCGGCGTGGGCAGCCTTACCCAGTACACGATCCGCCTCGCCAACCAGCCGGACAGCAGCACTGGCAACGGGCATTTTGAAATAGTAAGCCTGGTGGGCACTCTCAGCACCAATGGCTCACATATCCATATCAGCCTGAGCGACAGCACCGGTAAAACCATCGGCGGGCATTTAATGCCCGGCTGCAAGATCTACACCACCGCAGAGATAGTAATACAGGCCACCGGCCAGTATGAATTTACCAGGGAGAACGATGGCACCACCCCGTGGAAAGAACTGCAGGTGAAGGAAATAAAGGAATGAGGGAATTGGCGAATTTGCCAAAAGGACTCCGTGTGATATGCCTCTCTTTTTTGCTTGCGGTCAGTGTATCGCCGTCACATTTACTTTCTCAATACCCGGCAGGTGAAGTTCAATATGCCTGTCATGCGCCTTGTTTCCATACTCACTAATGATCTCCAGTATATCATAATCAATAAAGTTGCACTCACTGCCATCGATCGTCAGCACAGAATATTCGGGTATCTTATCCAGCGTTTCCTTAAGCTTTACTTTGTTCAGGAAGCTTACATTGGAGTTCAGTTTGATGTGGTACACTTCAGTTTCATGCAGTTTCCTCTTATCTATCTTGTATTCTGCTTTAAAATTATTTTGAATGATATAGTAAGCAGCAAACAGCACACCTGCCATCACACCCATCAGCAGATCTTGTGTAACCAGGCAAACCACCACCGTAAAAATGAATGGCAGGAATTGCTTCATCCCCAGTTCCCACATATTCTTATACAATTTGGGTTTGGTAAGATTATACCCGGTAAAGATGAGTATCGCAGCCAAAGAAGCATACGGAATATAGTTCAGCAAAAAAGGGATCAGCAACACGGCCAGCAACAAGAACAGGCCATGGGTAAAAGAGGCCATCTTTGTTCTGCCACCTGCATCCACATTCGCCGCACCCCGAACGATCACCGCAGTAATAGGTATAGCGCCCAGCAGACCACAGGCCATATTGCCAATGCCCTGCGCCACCAGTTCCCTGTTCACAGGCGTGATGCGGTTATGCTTATCCAGTTTGTCGATAGCTTCCACGCAAAGCAATGTTTCCAGGGAGGCCAGCAATCCAATCACGATACCATCTTTCCAGAGAGAAGAATGAGAAAAGAGCCTCGAAAAATCGGGAAAGACCATTTCTCCAAAAATATTATCCGGTATGTTCACCAGTTGCGTAGGCTTCAAAGAATCAGCCGAAGACATCGCTGAGAAAATATAATTCACC
>JAEUVL010000955.1 GCA_016786965.1 Chitinophagaceae bacterium | reverse complement strand
GCTGGAGTTTTTAAAACTCGCTGCCTCAGAGCTTACTTATAAGGAAATAGCGGAGCAAATGCATGTAAGCCCCCGTACCATTGATGGGTACCGGGACGATCTTTTTGAGAAACTCAATATCAAAAGCCGGGTGGGATTGGTGCTGTATGCCATTAAAAACGGTATCGTTACAGTGCAGTAAGCCAATACCCTCACACCAGTAAGGTGTTTTTCCCCTTTTTTACAAGTGGTTCGTTTTGCAATTTGCAGAATGACCAGTCATGAGCAATATGAAACTCTCCAGTACCAGTATGAGCTGCTGCGTACCCGTCTGCGAATAAGGGAACACTATCTTGGCACCGCCGTGAAGGAGGTATATGAAAACATTGGACAGGTACTGAGCCTTATCCGTATTAAATTGCTGGGCCTTCACCAGGCCACTTCCAGCGGTACCAGGGAGGAACTGGATAATTCAGGCGAACTGGTGGGCCAAACCATCAGCGATCTGCGAAAGATGTGCCGCCTGTTTTACCCTGAAGAAGAGATTGTGAACGGTTCCGGTTTTCATAAAGTGATGGCCAGGGAAATAAGGACACGCTTTGCTGATGCTAATTATCTTTTTGATGAAACATTGACAACTCCTAGGATATTGCAGGGAGAAAAGGGACTCATTCTTTTCGGCATCCTGCTGGAAATAGTCGGTACCATTGAAACAGAAGGTGCAGGCAAACTTGTGCTACTCACAAGTGATCAGCAGGTTGACCGTATTCTCTTTCTTATAGATTACCGCGGAGAAAAGATCAGTTGGCCGAGTGGTAAGGCCAATGCTCTCCGTTTCAGTATGGGTATAGCGGAAAGAACAAAACTGCTGGGCGGTCGATTGAAACTAAAAAGCGATCTGAATGAGAATAGAAGAATTATATTAGACCTCCCAATTAACTAATAACCATGAACACTATAAAGATTGCCTTAGCTGATGACCATGTATTGCTGCGTAAAGGATTTGCCGGATTGGTAACCAACCTGGGATATGAAGTGCTGCTTGAATGCAGTGATGGTAATGAATTGATCAGCAAACTGGATAAGGCCAATTTGCCGGATATTGTGTTAATGGATATCAACATGGCAGGTATGGATGGCTACCAGACCACTTCCTGGTTACGGCAGCATTACCCGCTGGTAAAAGTGCTGGCTGTAAGTATGTATGATGATGAAGGTGCCATCATCCGGATGCTGAAATGCGGGGCCAAAGGCTATATCCTGAAAGGCGCTGAGCCTGCCGAACTGAAACAAGCCATCGATGATGTGATAACTAAAGGTGTACATTATTCAGAACTGGTGACCGGTAAACTGCTTCATTCCATTTACAGTGCAGACGAAAACGATAATGGTACCCGCAAAATGATGGAACTGAACGACAGGGAGATCGAATTTCTGAAACTGGCCAGCACAGAAATGACCTATAAAGAAATAGCACAAAATATGCACCTTAGCCCCCGCACCATAGATGGATACCGGGATGCATTGTTTGAAAAACTGAATATTAAGAACAGGGTGGGGCTTGTTCTGTTTGCGATCAAGAACGGGGTTGTACAACTGAATTAGCTCTTTTCGAATAATACAGATGTTCCTTTGCCAGGTGCAGACTGGATTATCACCTTATAGCCTATTTCACCGGCACGTCGTTGCATATTTTTCAATCCGTTACCATCACCGTTGGCGGTTGTATCGAAGCCTTTCCCATCATCTTTTATCACCAGGGAGGGTTTGCCTTTGTTTGCAGTTACTATAATTGTCAATGATTGGCTGCCGGAATATTTTACGGCATTATTCACGGCTTCTTTCGTCATCATGTACAGGTTTCTTCTTTCTTCCTGTTCCAGTTTATGATCACGGGCATTATCCGCAATATCTGTTTTATAGCGGGTTTTACTGGCTTCACAAAGTGGTGCGGCAAACAAACTGATGCGTGACAACAGATGGTCAAGACTGTCTTTGCTATCATCCAGTACCCAAATAATATCCCGGATGCCGCTGATGGCATCCTGTGTTCCTTCTTTGATCAGGGGCAGGTATTTGTCAGCCTGCTTTTCCATGATGGCCAGGTTAGCATAAACCTTTACACTGTTCATCGTACTGCCGAGGTCGTCATGCAGATCGCTGGCCAGTTTGGTACGTATCTGGTGTTCTTTTTTCAGTTGGTTGATCCGCATACGATACAAAGAATAAGCAATACCGGCAACACAAAACCCCAGCAATACCTTAAACCACCAGCTCTGGTGCCATTTTGGTTTTACATAAAACCTGAACACAAGCGGTGCTTCAAAGTTGCCACCCGATTCCCGCTGATAGCTGATCTCAATTTCGTAATTGCCCGGTTTGCTAATGAGCAGATCAATCTTGTTGTCATTATTAACCGGCAGGTATTCTGTACCGGTGCCTTTCAGCCGGTAATAGAATTTCACCCTATGTGAACCGGGAAATTTCAGTGCGGCACAGTAAAGCGTTACCAGGTTAACAGCCGATGGAAGTTTTAACTTTTCCCAGTTCAGTTCATAGCTGGTGAACTTATTTCCCCCGCGGTAATAATCAATCTTGTAAATATATACAGGGAAAGATGATCTGTCTGATCGAAACAATGCCGTATTGATTTCTGTAAACCCGTTGATGCCACCGAGGTAAAGCAAATCACCATTTTTGAAATATCCTTTTTCGTCAAAAGCATTATCCTGTAGACCATCTTCCACAAAAAAATTCTCACAGGCTTTGGTAAAATAGTTCACTCTCGAAATACCCATATTAGAACTCACCCAGAAAAAACTATCTCGCTCCGGCAGGATGGAATAAACACTGTTGTTACAAAGACCATCTTTTTCCGTAATGGCATCCCATGTATGCAGTTGCTTATCCCACGAATTGATACCACCGCCGTAGGTAGAAAACCATATTTTTTTTCCATCATCAAACAGGTCGAAGTAAATGCCGGCAGACGGGCCTTCACCATTTTTTTTATAGGCAAATACCTGCACGGCGCTGTCTCTGGTATAATCAAAACGGGTAATGAAAAAATCCTGCAGCAGCCACAGGTTATTATCACGGTCAAGCTTCAGGTTGTGAATATGATTTTCTGGAAGCCCGCCACTTTGCTCTCCACCTTTCTTAAATTGAGAAATACGCTTACTGTTCATATCCCATTTCAGCAAGCCTTCCTGTTCATCACTGGCAAAGTAAACCACCTCGCCAATGCGTACAGCATTGTTGACTATTTTTTCACGATGTGGTTTCCATTCCGGATACAGCTGGTCAAGCTGGTTGCCGCTATAAAACTTTTGTTGAGCAGGTTCCCACACAAACAGCCCGTTATCAGTAAAAACAAAATAGCGGCCATTGTCAAGTTTTTGGATGTGATGTACAGTGCCCTGACCGGATGACCCTGGCACCAGTTTGGTTTCACTTGTAAGCACATTGGTTACAAACAAACCGTTCTTGCCGGTGGTAATCACTTCCTTGGACGACAGAGTATCTATAGTATAAATATGCAGCAATTTTGTATCTCCTTTGCCGCTGAAGGCCCTGAAAGGAGACTGACGAAGGTTGGTTACCTGCAGCAATTTTGAAGAACTGATCCAGAGGTTATCCGAGCGGTCAATAAAAATTCCGGCGATCAGTTCATCCTTAAGCGGCCGAAGAGCGGTGGGGTCTGGTGTGATGATTTCAACTTCTCCGGTGGCGGGCAGCAGTTTTCCCAAACCATTATCCGTACCAAGCCACACCGTATTGCCATTTTTGTCAATGGCAACAGCGTTTATCGTCAGCGATTGCAGTTTTGTTGTTGCAAATGATGAAACGGGTTGCCATTTGGTATTATTAAACGAACCTGTTTCCACCCGGTGGTCAAATGCCAGCACAATGGTATTGCCTGATACAGCCGCATCGTTGATGCTTTCCGTGGCTCCGGCCGATGTCAGCATTGCAGAAGGAATGGTGTTGATCACGGTGCCGGCAACGGGGTCAAAAAGAACAACACCATAACTGCGGATACCAGCCATCAGCAGCGAATTGCCCAGTGGTAGTATAAAGCTTATATCAAGCCTTGTGTTAATACCCGGGATTGAGGTAAATATCTTTGGCTGTTGCTGACCGCTTCTGTCAAGACAGGCAATAAAATCATTTCCGCCCACCCACAGCTTTCCGTTTGTAAAGCAAAGTTTCTGTATCCATTGATTGGGCAATTGCTGCAACAGCTTTTCAGATGCGGACGTAACTTGTTTTATCCCGAGTGTACGGATGTTGATGGCATCTATCCCCGTTGGGAATACCGCAGCATAGATCGTATCACCGGGGCCATTGCAAATATCAAACACAAAATTTTCACCCAGGCTGTTGGATAGTGGTGATTTTTTTAATATATCGAAGGAAGTGCCATTAAAACGGAACAGGCCGTCCTGCGTTCCGATCCAAATAAAACCATAAGGGTCCTGGATGGTTTTTTGAACATTGGAAGAAGTAAGTCCCTCTGAAAATGAATAGGAATCAAAAAGCAATTGTTGCCCGAAAATACCTGTTGGTATCCAGCAAAGCAGCGCAAGGAAAAAGTGTTTAAGGGCGGGCATGATTGGTTGTTAGTTAAAAATAATCAATTATCTTACTGTAAACATAAACCACCATGTCTTCTGCAATCAAACAACTCTACGACAAGGGAGCCATCCCTCCTGCCAACTGGACCATCATCATTTACCTGAATGGTGAAAGCGACCTCCTTGATGATGTAAAAAGAAATTATAACCAGGTAGCCAAATTCGGAAGTGAATTGGGCAAAGTGAATTTTGTAGTCCTGTTTGATGGCATCAAAGTGCCGGAAGCAGGAAGCGACGCTGAGAAGGGCGATCAGAATCTTGCGCCACAACTGTATTACGTATCACGCTATGAGAATTTTACCGAGGCCAAACCGCTGGAAGAATTTCCTGAACAGGAAAACCTGGCAAAAAAAGGAAGCCTGGCAGCAATTGTGCATCGGATCAAAGAAAAGTTTACAGCAGAGAAATACGGCTTTATTTATAATGGCCACGCACAGGCGGGGGGACCGGCAGTAGATAATAAGCAGCTGATGGTAAAACTGGATGCACGGCTAGCCGGGGAAACAGAAGAAGCATTTGGAAAAAGACTGGAAAGAAAATATGCCCGCAACGGTTGGAGCGTTGAAAACACCTGCGAACATATAGATAATCCCGCCATCATACTCGTAATACTGGAAAAGGAATACGACGGCGAATCTCTTACCTACGAGATGATGGGAAAAGAACTGGAAGCTGCTGGCTTCAACCGTAAGAATGAAGAGCTCGGTTTTGTTTGCCTGGATTGCTGCTGGGGGCACACCTTTGAAGCAACAATCTGTTTCAGGGAATGTACCAGGTACCTTATAGCCTCACCGGATGAAGCGGCACTGTTCGGAATCGGGTACGACGATTTTGCCGAATTTTTACTGAAGAAAGAAAGGACTGTGCGTTTTGATGAACTCGCCAATAACCTCGTGGGAATTTACTTTAAACATAATTATGCAGATTACCTCACAAACGAAGTGTTCAACCAAATGGGGGTATCACTAAGTTGTACAGATAATGGAGAGTACAATTCTATTGACCCATACCGCCGCAGGATCGATGATGCAGTATTGTGGAAGATGGATAAGCTGGCGGATTATTTAACAGATAATATGGAGCGTCTTTGGTGGGTGATAAGCTGGGCACGGAAAAAATGCGTGGATTACACCTACCAGAAAGATGTGGATTATTATGCAACTTATAATATTGACTTTCTTTGGTTCCTCGAAAACCTTATGCATTATAATAACCTGTATGATGAGTACGGAGGTGAAACAGACCCCAAATTACACCTCCATGCTTCGAGGCTGGCTATGGAACTGTCAATGCGATTTATCAAAAGCAACCTTGCAAGTAATTATAAAACACTTGAGATCAATTCCAGGGAGCCGCAACTGGGTGGAAAAGGGCTGGCCATCACCTTCCCGGTTACAAGCACACAATTCAGCAAATCAATATATGGAAGCGGGGCTTTTTCAGGAAACAATGCCTGGCGACAGTTCTTGGAAAAATATGTGGAAATGGCAAAATCAAAACCAGAGAAAATGATCAACGACCAACCCAAGGACACAAATAAATGGAATTCAGTGAAACATCCTGTGGTTGCGGATGAGTAAGATCATTATAAAAGACAATGAAATTAATAACATTGCAGCCAGACAGGATTTTTTTTATCCTGTCTTTATTGAGTAATTTTCCGCCTCTAATTTTAAAATAATAAATAACAACTATGTCTGCGACCCCCGCCATTTTTTGGCCTCACTCCGAACACTGGTCTGTAAAGATTCCCTTGACTACACCGCATTACCGGATGCCCGTAATGGCCGATAAAGGATATGTGATCATGAAAACACTTGATATTTCCCATATCCCGGCAGCGGAATGGGAAAACCTCGTGTACATGGATTGGAAGAGTGGAGGCGATACCAACTTTGCGCCGCTGGCCTCGTGCGATGGTACCAACGAATGCAAGGGTTTTTGGGAGAACGGCAAAACAGATAAAGATGCCATCTGGACACCTAATGCTGAATTGTGCCCCAACCTCATGGCATATATAAAATCCATTCCTGCTAATTTCGGACGGGTAAGGATCATTAAGTTGGAACCACAGAACCATGACCAGGCCCTGCGTTCCGTACACCGCGACGATAATAACCGCCTGAACCCCGATGATGAAGGATGGGTGGTGCGGATGTGGATAGAACTGACCGACAATCCAGACAGCTATATGCTGCTGTACGACAGCGATGAAAATAATTTGCCTGTCAAAGAATCAGAAGCAAGAGTACCTATGCCCAAAGGGGCGCATTTTGTAGTGGACAGCCAGCGCCTCTGGCATGTGGGAGTGCATAATGGTGATAAGCCCAGGTATGCGGTGATCATCAGTACAGAAAGTTCTCCTGAACTGGACATGTGGATAAAGAGTAAGATGTGATTTGAATACCACTGAAGCACAGAAACTTGGAATGTCTGATTTCTATTCTGTGCTTCAGTGTTTCTGTGGCAATGACTAATTCAACACACTCGTCTCTTTCACGACTTCTGCTTTTTCCTGCTCCTTTATCTTGGCCCAGCCGCCAACAATATTCCTGAGATTATGAATCCCTTGTCTTTTCAGCAAAGAAGAGGCGATAACACTACGGTACCCGCCGGCACAATGCACATACAGGTTTTGTGTGTCTTCTATATTCGCCATATTAGCGGGATCGGTCAGATCATTCAGCGGGAGGTTAACGGCATCCTTTAAATGTCCCTCGGCAAATTCTGTTTCCCGGCGTACATCCAGTACCACCAGGTTATTATCATGTGGAATATCCATCATCAGTTCATCCGCTTCCACATCTATTATCATATCAATGGGTTCTCCGGCTGCTTTCCACCCTTCATAGCTTCCATCCAGGTAGCCTTTTATTTTGGCAAAACCCACTCTTGCCAGCCGGACAATGGTTTCCTTTTCTTTGCCGGCTTCTGTGATGAGGGCAATAGGTACTGTAAATGGAAGCAGGCTGCCGGCCCATTCTGCAAAGCGGCCTTCCAGTCCAATACTAATAGAACCCGGAACAAATCCCTGGGTAAAAAGGGATGCAGGCCTTGTATCCAAAACAATAACATCTTCTTCCTGCAGTTGCTTAAATGCTTTAATGGACAGTGGTGTTAACCCTTCATTTAATACTGCATCAAGGCTGTCATACCCTTCTTTATTAATTTGGGCATTGATAGGAAAATAAGAAGGTGGCGCTTGTATGCCATCGGTCACTTCTTTAATAAATTCTTCTTTACTGGCCGCCTTCAGGGCATAATTGGTTTGCTTCTCTTCACCAATCGTGCTGTGGGTGTTTGGGCCCAGGTTTTTTCCGCAGGAACTTCCGGGGCCGTGGGCCGGGTAAACGATCACTTCGTCTGCCAGTGGAAAAATCTTCGTTTGCAGGCTCTCATACATCATACCTGCCAGGTCTGTCATAGTTATCTCTGTACCTTTTTGTGCCAGGTCAGGGCGTCCCACATCACCTACAAACAATGTATCACCGGTGAAAATGCAATGATCCTTGCCTTGTTCGTCCTTCAGCAGGTAGCAGGTTGATTCAAGGGTATGTCCGGGTGTGTGCAGCGCTTTTATTGTTAAGGCTCCGATGGAAAATGTTTCTCCATCTCTGGCCACATGTACAGGAAACTTGGTGAGGGTGCCCGGGCCATATACAATCGGGGCGCCGGTTGCTTTTGCAAGATCAAGGTGGCCGCTCACAAAATCTGCATGAAAATGTGTCTCAAAAATATATTTGATCGTAGCGTTTCTGGTTGCCGCCAATTCAAGGTAGGCATCTATATCACGAAGCGGGTCGATCACCGCTGCCTCGCCATTACTTTCGATATAATAAGCTGCCTCACTTAAGCAATTGGTATATAATTGTTTAATAAACATGATCACATGATTTAAGCGGTAAAAATAACTCAATTATAAATAAAAACGTCCTGCCGGAAGGCAGGACGTTTCGAAAAAAGGGGCGCTGATGTTATTCCAGCAGGTCATTCATAAACTTGTTCAATTCCTTCAGCCGTTTTGCGTTTACTGAATAATGGATGAATTTGCCATCCCTGGTCGTGTTAACAAAACCAGCTTTACGCAAAATGGCAAGATGCTGAGAAGCCACAGATTGTTCAAGCCGAAGCTTTACATAAAGCTCTGTGACGGTGATCTTGCCTTCGTCATCGATCAGTTTCAGGATCTGTTGTCGAAGTTTGTGATTCACAGCTCTTAATGTCATTGCTGCTTTCTTTATATTCAGCAGATCAACTTTAAGAGGTGCCCCATTGTCGGGAGAATTGTTAAGTGTCAGTGAGTAAGTGTTCATGGTTCTTTGGTTAAATATGACATACTACAAAAATACATACGAAGGCCTGTGTTTTATAAAATAAATTGCTATAGACGTACGATACTGCTGTTACTTTCGGATTACAGAATAAAATTCTTTTATGTATAAAGGCTCTGTATAAGCAAGATCTGCAAATTCTTTTTTGTTATACTTTAATAAAGCCAGTGTTGCAAGATGAACTGCGGACGCAGTGATTACACTTACCATCGCATTTGCGGAAAAAATGGAGGAGTGCAGTTTTTTGCTGCCGTTGCCGCAAAAAAGGATAGAATGCTCATTAAGAACCGCAAGAAAACTTGTATCCTCAAGTATCATGGCCTGGGGAGGAGTTATTACCTGCAAATGTTTATCATACAGGGCAGTAAACACTTCCATTCTTCTTGCATCAATAAGCGGGCAAATAAGGTCTGTTGCTTCCGCTTGCGCAGCCAGTGCCATCATAGTAAGTGTGTCCGCTGTAATAAGTGGAATGCCGGCTGCAAAACACAATCCTTTAGCCGCTGATAAACCGATCCGCAGACCTGTATAAGAGCCCGGTCCGATACTTACTGAAACTGCTTGTAATTGTACACCAGTTAATCTATTCTCAGTAAGTAATGCCTGTATGGCAGGGTGCAACCAACTGGCATGATCGTTCCGGCTTTCATTCATACGCAAACCCACCACATCATTATCAGCCGTCAGGCAGATTGAAGCGGTGTCGCCGGAGGTATCAATATGCAACAGGTAATTCATTTATAATAGCGCTTCTTTTTTTAACAAGGTCGCCGGCAAATATCTTGCGTTAGCCACCGCTAATCCGTCAAGCAATTGACATATATTTTGCAATCCAATTTTTTGTGCCCACTCAAACGGACCGTATGGATAGTTGGTACCCAGTTTCATGGCAATATCAATTTCCTCTTTGGTGCTTACCTGTTCTTCCAGGCTGAAATACGCTTCATTAATGATCGTACTTATCACCCGGGCCGATACAAAACCCGGTACATCTGGAACCCACTCAGCTGTCCGGTTGAATACGGCCAAAGCAGCTTCTGCTTTTTCTTTCAATGCTTCATCCCGGCAGGCAAGTTCAGTAAGGGGACGGTGCAAAAAAGTAGGCCATCCGTTCATACGGATATAATGCGCAGGCAGTGTTGCATTATTCTTGAGTACATCATTAATAATAATGAGCGAATCTGTTGCAAAGGCCCATTCCTCAACCCGTTGCGGAACAATGCTGTACAACAGGTCGATATATACATCCACACCAGTAACTATTGCTGGTTGGTCCTGCCAGACCACCTCTGCCCCTTCCTGCAGTCCCCCGGCGAGCCAGGCAGCTTTATTCTCTGAATCCGTTACCACAGCAATCCGCATAATTCTATTTTTTGCAAAGAAAACGTATAAAGCTAAATTCGTCTTTCAAATTTCTTTGGCCCATTAATGCCCGGTATATAACAGGGTGAGAAAGTTGGGGAAGAGCTAAACGCACTACATGAGCAAAACCATCATTAACACCACGGCTGCGCCAGCCCCCATCGGCCCTTATAACCAGGCGATACTCACAGGTAATATGCTGTTCATATCAGGCCAGGTATGTATTGATCCGCCTACCGGGGAGCTGAAGAATAAAGACATACAGGAGGAAACACACCAGGTGATGCACAATCTGAAAGCTATATTACAGGAGGCCGGAATGGATTTCAGTAATGTGGTCAAGACTACCATCTTCCTGACCGATATGAACCAGTTTGGTGAGGTAAACCAGGTATATGGCAAATATTTTGAGAATGATTTTCCCGCCAGGGAAACAGTCCAGGTTTCAGCCCTGCCCAAATTTGTGAACGTGGAAATAAGCATGATAGCTGTAAAAAGCTAAACAAAAACCACTTTTTTGATTTCAGCTCCGATTTAAATATACGTGTGGTAAAATAAGTTTCACCTATTTGCCTAATTTCGGCAAATCTTTCGATACGTCTTAATCAACCTCAACCTCAACTTACTTATGAGAAAAATCTTTACACTTAGTCTTGCCAGTCTTTTTATTGCTTTCACTGTTGTTGTTTCGCTAACCACCGGTTGCGGACAAAAAAGCGAAACCAATACTATTAAGGATAAAGTAAGAAAACCCGGAGACAACCATTACGATGGTATGGATAAAGCCACCGAACTGATGGTATTGCAAACCAAAGACCCGGCAACCGGCAAAGTGCCCTGGAACAAACTCTGGACAGCTATCGACCAAACAGAGCGGGCCCGTATTGCAGCCAGGGCCAGCCGTACTGAATCCATTGAAGCACTGTCATGGATAGAACGGGGACCAAACGGCGACTTTGCCCGTATCAATGGTAATCCCAGGCAAGGCGATGATCAGACTTCCGGAAGGATAAGAGCTACTATGGTAGACTCATTAGACCCCACACATAAAACCGTTTTTGTGGGTAGTGTGGCCGGCGGTCTTTGGAAAACAACAGATATTACTGTAGCTCCTGCTAACTGGATACTGGTCAACGACTTTATGGCGAACCTGGCCATTGCCGATATTACACAAGACCCAAGGCCCGGTTTTCAAAACAATATGTATTTGTGTACCGGCGAATCATACTTCAATGCTGATGCAGTAAGAGGTGTGGGTGTTTTTAAAAGCGTGGATGGTGGTACTACCTGGAACTTTTTGCCCAGTACCAGTGCTTTTGTAAATGGAACGAGGATCGTATGTGATAATGCCGGTAATGTATATGTAGGTACCCGCGGCAGCGGCCTGCAGCGTTCTACCGATGGTGGAACAAGCTGGACCAATATCACACCTGCAAGTATTGGTATTGATGTGTGCGACCTGGAGTATAGTTCTACCGGACGACTCCACGTTACCACAGGCATCTTCAGCACTTCAGGCTATCGCTTTACCGATAACCCGGCAACGGTAACCAGCGCCACCTGGACCTCTGCTACTACCGCCTTCACTACTTTCAATCAGCGGACTGAGCTGGGTGTACTTGGCAATAATTTATATGCCTGTCCGGATAATGCCAGCCACCAGGTTCCCACTATCTGGAAATCAACAGATGGTGGTGTCAACTGGGCTTCTACTGCTACTCAGCCCAGCGCCACCTGGGCCAATGGACAAGGATGGTACGACCTTTCTGTAGGTATTAACCCCGCCAATCCCAATGAAGTGATCGTAGGTGGATTGGATTGCTATAAATCAACCAATGGTGGTAACTCATGGGCCCAGATATCCCGCTGGGTAGGTCCCTCAGCCCTTACTTATGTGCACGCCGACCAGCATGATATTCAATGGTGGGATGGTGGTACAAAGCTGATGTTTGCCTGCGATGGGGGTATCCATTACTCTACTAACGGGGGCACCACTTCAACCGACAGGAACAAAGGTCTTAGAATAAAACAATTCTATTCCGTAGCTATTCACCCTACGGATGTAAATAATTTTATTGCCGGTGCACAGGATAATGGGATGCACCGCCTCAATCACCCCGGTCTCGACAGCTCTATAGAGTTTTATGGTGGTGATGGAATGTATTGCGCTATCGACCAGAATGAACCTCAATTTCAGTTTGGTTCTGCTTTTAACAATAATATCAGGAGAACAACCAATGGAGGTTTGAGTTGGGGTAATGTTGCTTTTACCGGTGGCCGTTTTGTAAGCCCCTGGGACTATGATAACATTGGTAATATGATGTATCTCTGCTCCGGCAATGGCAACTATATACGCTGGAACAATCCTCAGACTGGTACTACTTCAAATACCGTAACGGTAGCAGATTTTGGCGGACTACAGGTATCAGCCGTTCATGTATCTCCTTACACCGCCAACAGGGTATTTTTTGGCACCAGCAATGGTAGCACCAGCCGCCTTGTTCGCCTGGATGATGCCCATACTGCAACACCTACCAGCACTATCATTACTCCGGCAGGCTCTGCCGGTTACCTGAACTGTGTAGTGACCGGTTCTAATGATCAAAACCTGATCGCCTGCTTTACCAACTTTGGTGTAACCAATGTTTGGCGTTCTACAGATGGTGGCACCAACTGGACAGCCTGCGATGGCAATCTGCCAGATATGCCCGTAAGATGGGCCCTTTTTCATCCCGATACTGATACCAAAGCATATATCGCCACGGCTACCGGTGTTTGGGAAACTGACCTGCTGAACGGCGGTTCAACAGTATGGAATGCGAACCCCACTTTCCCCAATGTAAGCACTGACATGATAAAATACAGGGCTTCTGACCGTACTATTGCGGCAGGTACCCATGGCCGCGGTGTATGGACCACTACAGTGCCGTTGCCTACTGGCTTCAGCTTTGATTCTCCTGCCCCGGCTACTGCTACCTGCCCGGCCCCTGCAACTATGGACATTGTATTGGGTACCATATCGGCAGGTGGATTTTCTAATGCTATTACTGTATCTGCCAGTACACCACCAGCAGGAACCACCGTCAGCTTTATACCAAGCGCCACTGTTACACCCGGTAATAGTGTAACCGTTCGGCTGACCGGCACCAATACCCTGGCAGCAGG
>JAEUVL010000929.1 GCA_016786965.1 Chitinophagaceae bacterium | reverse complement strand
GATATCGGTGTTCTCCATTTTTGCGATACTCTTCTATATCATCCACAACCATCTCTTTGAATACCACTATGCCTGGCGCCACAGCAGCCGCACCCTCGAGTTCAAATACCTGCTGGCCTGCTTCTGGGAAGGACAGGAAGGAAGTTTCCTGCTCTGGGCCTTTTGCCATTCCATACTTGGATTGATATTAATTAAGACTGCCAAAAACTGGGAAGCCCCCGTAATGACGGTAGTGAGCTTTGCGCAATTATGCCTGGCCACCATGGTAGCCGGTATCTATATCTTCAACTGGAAAATGGGCTCTAACCCCTTTATCCTCCTGCGGGATTCCGGTGTGCTGGACAATGCCCCCGCCCTGCACATTGATATGGATGTGAACCAGCCGCTGCGGCCGGATTACATGTTGTCGATAAAAGATGGCAACGACCTGAACGAACTGCTGCAGAACTACTGGATGGTGATACATCCTCCGGTATTATTCATGGGTTTTGCCTCCACCATTGTACCATTTGCCTTTGTTATAGCAGCGCTCTGGAAAAAGAACTATACAGAATGGATAAAACCTGCCCTGCCCTGGGCATTGTTTTCCGCAGCCGTACTCGGTGTCGGTATCATGATGGGGGCCATGTGGGCCTATGAATCGCTCACCTTTGGTGGCTACTGGGCCTGGGACCCGGTGGAGAACGCTTCCCTCGTTCCTTGGCTGGTGCTGGTGGCAGGCATCCATACATTGCTGATCTATAAACACAGTGGCCACTCTTTGCGCCCTACGTTCTTGTTCTTTATTCTTTGCTTCGGGCTCATCCTATATTCCACCTTTCTTACCCGCAGCGGCATCCTGGGAGAAACATCCGTGCATGCCTTTACTGACCTGGGCATGAACTGGCAACTGCTGGCCTTCCTGCTGGTATTTGTGGTGCCCTCGCTTTTCTTTTTTATAAAACAATACAAAGAGATTCCCACTGTTATAAAAGAAGAAAACACCTCCAGCCGGGAGTTCTGGATGTTTATC
>JAEUVL010000906.1 GCA_016786965.1 Chitinophagaceae bacterium | reverse complement strand
CCAAGTTCGGCCAGTTTCATGATCTGCTCCCTGGGAAATTGTTGTTTCTCGTCCCTTTCTATTACACCGGGCAAACATTCCGTTTGGGCAAAATCCCTGGCGGCTTTCTGGATCATCAGTTGCTCTTCAGTCAGTTGGAATAACATATAGCAGAATAGATTTAGATGGCGCAAAGATAAGGGCAAAGAATGCTGCCGGGAAAAATGCAACGGATATGAAACTAATCAGCGAAATGACCGTTATAAGTCATGTGGTGGTGGTGATTTTGACCTAACTTTGCCCACGCAAACAAATAGCCTTTATGAAAAAGATCCATATCATATTATTAGTACTGATTGCCGGCGCAATAGGCATCCTCCTTTCTTCTTTAGATACCGGCAGCAGTTATGGCAGCATTGCAGAAGCAAAATCCAAACCCGGCAAATTTGTGCATGTGGCAGTACAACTGGACAAGTCAGTTCCCGTAGAGTTTGACCCGCTTAAGAACTCTAACTACCTGAGCTTCCAGGCAAAAGATACCTCCGGTGAAAAAATGAAAGTGGTGTACCGCAAAGGCGAAATACCCAACCTGATGATCAGCGAAAAGCTGGTTCTGAAAGGCAGCTATAAAGATGGCCAGTTTGAATGCAAAGATGTGCAGACAAAATGCCCCTCCAAATATAAAGATGATGCAAAGGCCGCCAGTCAGAATGCACAGCATAATGCGGCTACCAGCGGCATGTAAAACGGCCATTTGCCAAAGAACTCATAACTAAAATTTACCTCCAGGCATGGATTATACAGGCGAACACCTTCTCCCCGGCCAGCTTGGCCACTTTTTTATCGTCCTTTCTTTAGTGGCCTCTCTTATTGCTACGTTTGCTTACTTTAAAGCCACCCGGTCAAAAAATGAAGAAGATGCCCGCTACTGGAAAAAGCTGGCGAGGTTTTCCTTTATCACCGAAGTGATATCGGTGTTCTCCATTTTTGCGATACTCTTCTATATCATCCACAACCATCTCTTTGAATA
>JAEUVL010000801.1 GCA_016786965.1 Chitinophagaceae bacterium | reverse complement strand
CTCATTATTGTCAATCCAGTTTTTTACATTCTCTTTAAAATGCTTACCTGCCAGGTGAACTGCATGAATTTCGAGGTCCTTGTATTGTTCTTTCAGCATATCCCGGTAGGCGGCGATCTTCAGCTCATCCTCATCATAGTCTTCCACAAAACCATCATCAGTATCGGTGAATATAGTAACCTGAATACTGGCAGAAAACAGGCGGGCCAGGTCAATGACTGGTAATAACTGCGATTCTTTTTCGTCAAAGTGGTTGATGGCAAGCAGTATCTTTTTGGGAACCTTCCAATCACTCAGCAGCGGGATGGCCAAGACAGGTACCGGGCTCTTGCCGATAACGCTGGCTGTAATACTGCCCAGTATCCTTTCAGCCAGGGCCGTATTACCCAATGTCCCCATCACTACCAGGTCTGCATTATATTCGGAAATACTTCCGAGTATGCCCGGTATAGGCCGATCAAGGCAAACCTTCGGTATAATATTTATTACATCAGCACCAGCGGAACCTTTAATGGTCAGTTCCATTTTCTCAGTTGCTTTCCTGATCTTATCTTCCATGATTTCCGGATCAACGGCATGGACCAGGATAATTTCCCCTCCGCTTTGTATAGCTATTTGGACGGCATAATCCAGTGCCTTATCGGCATTGGGAGAAAAATCGGTAGGTACAATTATTTTTTTCATGATCAGTAGTTTAATTGACTGTTAAGAAACGAACAATTAAACTGCTGTCAATTGACGCCGGTCAGCAGGCGGTTTGATTTGGGACATCTTACAGGGTGGTGAGCCCACACTGGTCGTACTTAAAGAAAAGAGTAAAGAAGCGTTCATCTTCTTATGGGAGAGGTGGTCCGCAGATAAGATGATAGGATAGTCACTAAGGATAACCCCGGTTTTGATCGTACAGGGTTTGATTATTAACTAAGAAGTATCCGCATTAGTTTATATACTCTGACAAATGTTGATTATACTTATTTGCACTGCCTTAAACAAATGAGTTTTATCGGCTCGTTATTTAATAAAAGCTACATACCCTTTTTTCTTGACGCTCTCATTTTCTTCAGCCATTCTTTATTGACGGCAATTACATCCTTCTCTACTTTCGCATCTTCCAGCCGCCGTGTTAGTTCCCATTTAATACTCTTAAAAATAGCAATGACCGTATCTCCATACCCAAACTCCACATCTCCGCGGAGTGCGGTATCAACCGGTAAGAAACCATACAAGGCCTGGTCATTTTCAGCAATGGTTGTCATCCAGCACTCTTCTGTTTGCTTTTCATTCCTGAGGCGCACAAAAACAGGCGCATCTTTATGCGGAAAGGTCATCCCGGTAATTCG
>JAEUVL010000889.1 GCA_016786965.1 Chitinophagaceae bacterium | reverse complement strand
GCTATTTTCTTAAAGCGAACTTGTTTCAGATTCAGAAAAATTTCCACCACATCTTCGCTAATTCCCTTCATGGTGGCAAATTCATGCTCCACCCCTTCTATTTTTACACCAATGATAGCATAGCCTTCCAGTGAATTGAGTAATACACGGCGGAGTGCATTACCAATGGTTACCCCGTAACCAGGTTCCAAAGGACGAAACTCAAACTGAGCTTCGAAATCAGTTGCTTTTTGCAGAATGATTTTATCGGGCTTCTGGAAATTTAAAATAGCCATAGTTTAATTTTAGATTTACAATTTTAGATTTTAGATTCCTTCAAGTTGTGAACTCAGGCGCACATACCATACTCACAGTTCATCTTACTTAGAGTACAATTCCACGATCAGCTGCTCCTTGATGTTTTCAGGAACACTTTCCCTTTCAGGATAAGTGATGAAAGTACCTTTCATCTCTGTTTCGTTCCAATCAAGCCAGCTAAACTTAGGGTTCTTACCACGTACCACACTGGTAATAGAAGTCCTCTCTTTGCTGCCTTCTTTAATAGTGATCACATCACCGGCTTTCAGCTGGTAAGAAGGAACGTTTACCACTTCTCCGTTCACTTCGATGTGCTTGTGGCTCACCAACTGACGGGCTGCAGGACGGCTTGGAGCAATACCCATCCGGAAAACGGTGTTATCCAGCCGGGCCTCGCACAATTTTATCAGGTTTTCACCTGTTACACCCCTGCGGCGGGCTGCTTCCTCAAATGTTTTGCGGAATTGTTTTTCTAAAATACCGTAGGTGTACTTCGCCTTTTGTTTTTCACGAAGCTGCAGTGCGTATTCGCCTAACGTTTTACGTTTGCGTTTTTCGCCATGCATACCGGGAGGGTTACTTGTTTTACCCAACCATTTACCATTGCCTAAAATAGGCTCACCAAAAATGCGGGAGATCTTGGTCTTTGGACCAGTGTACCTTGCCATAGTTTTTATTCATTTACGCTTTTTTGTAACGGTGCTTTGATCAGTAAAAGCGTTAAAAATCAATCAGGCACCCTTTTTTTAAATGAAAGCTCTTGGCTCTATATGTTAGTAAGTTAGGGGCTAAGAGTTTTGAGTTGTGAGACCAAAAGTTATTTACTTCTCTTCTGTCTCGAACTTCGTAGCTAATAGCCCGATACTTTTCTTATACTCTTCTTTTCTTGGGAGGACGGCAACCGTTGTGAGGCATTGGCGTCACATCTTTGATCATCACTACTTCTATTCCGCTCTGAGATAACGAACGAATAGCACTTTCACGGCCGGCACCCGGGCCTTTTACAAATACATCCACCCTTTTCAAACCAGCGTCGAAAGCTGCTTTAGCAGCATCTGCTGCAGCCATTTGCGCTGCATAGGGGGTATTCTTTTTAGATCCTTTGAATCCCATTTTACCAGCACTGCTCCAGGAAACGATCTGTCCTGTTTTGTTAGTAAGGCTGATGATAATGTTGTTGAAAGTAGCTGAAATATGGGCATCTCCATATGAATCGACCTTTACTACTCTCTTTTTTGCGGCAGCTTTTGCGCTGACAGCTTGTTGTCCTTGTGCTTTTGCCATAATGTTTGTACCGAGGTAATCTTTTAGTTTTAAAAAAGCTTCGATTTTATCGAAACCGAATCAACCCTCCTGCTGACCTACGAAGCTATCCAGTGTTGATTCAATATCTGTAAGTCGTTAACTATATAAGAAAGCCGGATACCTGCATACAGACACCCGACCTCAGATATTATTTTTTAGCTGCCTTCTTCTTACCGGCCACTGTCTTCCTCTTACCTTTTCTTGTACGGCTGTTGGTCTTGGTACGTTGCCCACGAACCGGCAGTCCTTTACGATGACGTAAGCCACGATAGCAGGCAATATCTAGCAAACGCTTGATACTCATCTGTACTTCAGAACGTAACTGACCTTCCACTTTCAGCTCTTCTGTAATGGTATTACGAATAGAGGTTAATTCCTCGTCATTCCACTCATGTACCTTCTTGTTACGATCAATACTATGCTTATCAAGAATGTACTTAGCAGTAGAGGGGCCAATACCATAGATATAGGTAAGTCCTATTTCTCCTCTTTTATTTTTTGGTAAGTCAACACCGGCAATACGAGCCATATCTTAATTTTAAATTTTTTATTTACGATTTCAGATTGATTAACCCTGACGCTGCTTAAAGCGGGGGTTCTTTTTGTTAATTACATACAGCTTGCCTTTACGACGAACGATTTTGCAATCAACGCTGCGCTTTTTAATGGATGCTCTTACTTTCATTTTCTTTTGCTTTTAGCTACAAGCCATTGGCTTATCGCTTATTTATACCTGAAATTGATTCTTCCCCTTGTTAAATCATATGGCGACAACTCCACTCCTACTTTGTCTCCCGGTAAAATGCGGATATAGTGCATTCTCATTTTTCCGGAGATGGTAGCCAGTATTTCATGCCCGTTTTCAAGCTTTACCCTGAACATAGCATTAGATAAGGCTTCTATGATTGTACCATCTTGCTTAATAAGGGGTTGTTTCGACATATATTTTTTGGGAACGCAAAGGTAGGAGTATCAGGATGAAAAAAGAAATAACCCCGATTAATTTTCGGGGTTATTTACAAAAATGCTGCTGATTTTCAATAAATTTCCTTTAAAAAAGTCACTCAGGGCATGTCCAGGTGCACTTTCGTCATGTCCAGATAGAGGTTTTGGAGCTCATGTACCCCCAGTTGAAAGCTGAAATGACGCCGGTCTTCCCTCCACCACATTTCCACATTGGAAAAATCGCCGGTTCGGGGGGTTACGAGCCTGAAGGAGTCTTTTTTGTACTTAACGCCATTTCCCAGCTCCTCACGGGTAAAGCCAAGTTTAATTAATTGGCTCTCATCCAACGGTATAGAATGCATTTCCTCAGGACTGAACCAGAACTCTTGTATCCCGTTATTTACCAATGCCTGGTTCTCCTCCTGGCTCACACTTACCACCGTACCTTCCCTCATTACGCCTTCATCATTAATACTGATGATGTCGCCTGACTTAAGATTTCCAATTTTTAGCATAGCAAGTCGTTTTTAGTACTCCGAATATAAAAAAGTTTGTAAACACGGCGAAATGACTTTTATATGGCAAAAATGTGGCGGCCTTTGGGGAAATGCTTATTTTGAGGTATTAATTAATCTACAAACCAAAAAACTCATGAAAAAGACAGTCCCAGCACTGGTGATCGCTATTTTCTCCTTAACACTTATTTCCTGTGGAGGTAAAAAACAAAGCGCCGCTTCCGTCGCCAAAGAATGGTGTGATCTGAACGCAAAAGCTCATAAAGCGGAAGGCCCCGCTAAAGAAGCTGCAGAAGCAGCCCGTAAAAAATTTGAAGAAAAAATGGAGGCCAAATACAAAGGTGACGAAGCCTTTATGAAAGAAGTGGGAGCCGAAGTAGAGAAATGTGAAGCTGCTTCTGAAGGAAGGTAGTTCAACTATTATTAAACACTGATAGGGGATACAAAATGTACAGTGCTTTTTGTATCCCCTATTTATTTCTTGAGCTCCCTGATCCTACTCCGCCCAGCTCATTACATAATCGTCATTTTCTATCTCCAGCGCCTGCTTTGTCAGCATTAGCGGCCGGAATGTATCCACCATCACGGCCAGCTCTTTAGTTTCCTTTGCCCCAATACTTTTTTCCACGGCTCCAGGATGCGGACCATGTGGAATACCTGCCGGGTGTAAGGTGATCATTCCCTTTGTAACATGCTTACGGCTCATAAACTCTCCTTCCACGTAATACAATACTTCATCGCTGTCTATATTACTATGATTATATGGAGCGGGTATAGCATCAGGATGATAGTCATAAAGCCGTGGCACAAATGAACAAACTACAAAAGCGCTAGTTTCAAATGTTTGGTGAATCGGTGGGGGCATGTGTACCCTGCCGGTTATAGGCTCAAAATCATGAATTGAAAAGATGTATGGATAGCAACAGCCATCCCAACCTATCACATCAAAAGGATGAGTGCCATAGTGCAACCCGTATAACATGCCCTTCTTTTTGGCCTTTATAAGAAAATCACCTTTCTCATCAATGGTCTTCAGATCCTGCGGAGGACGGATATCTCTCTCACAATAGGGTGAATGCTCCATCAGTTGGCCATACTTGCTTAAATACCTTTTCGGAAAACGGAGCGGTGTAAAGGATTCAACTATGAAGAGACGATTATTCTCTGTTGCGAAACTGATTTGGTAGATTGTTCCCCTTGGCAGCACAATGTAATCGCCGTAGCTAAAAGGTAATTGACCATATTGTGTATGTACGGTACCGCTGCCTTCATGAACAAAGATCATTTCATCAGCATCGGTATTCTTATAAAAATAGTCCTTCATGCTTTCCTGGGGAGCGGCCAGTACAATATGGCAATCATTGTTTACCAATACAGGCACCCTGCTTTCCAGGTAATCCTTTGCCGGCTTCACCTTAAACCCCTCCAGGCTGCGGTGCTTTAGCATTTTCTCCTCCGCCACTACCGGGCTTACATCAATTTGGGGCTCTGTCTTAATGATCTGTGTAGGGGGATAAGTATGGTACAACAAAGCGTAATCATCGCTGAACCCTTCAGTGGAAAACAATTGTTCGCTGTATAAGCCACCGTCCGGCTTACGAAACTGTGTATGACGCTTATGCGGAATATTTCCGAGTGTATAATAATGAGGCATGTCTTTGAGTTAAAAGTTAAGAGTTGGCCACTAACTGGTAGCCGTTGACTAAAGATTATCAGTATTTCTTTCGAGAAAGCTCTAACGTGGCAAGCAGGAAAATATATTTCCATTTGCGCTTATCAATAAAGTAAGTAAAGTTCCTGTTGAAAGGCATTTCCAAATTTACAACTAATTTCATTGCTCCAAATGACAAGGATCGGATTAATAGCAGATACCCACGGTTTCCTTGATGAAGCAGTTTTCAAACATTTTGAAAATTGCCATGAAGTGTGGCATATAGGAGATTTTGGCAGCCTCTCACTGGCCAATTCACTAAAGGACCACTGGCCAGAGGAGAACAATCAGCCCAGTTTCAGAGGGGTATATGGGAATATTGATGATGCTTCAATAAGAAGTATTTATCCTGAACAGCTTGTTTTTACCTGTGAAAAAGTGAAAGTTATGATCCGCCATATTGGCGGTTATCCTCCCCGCTATAACCCCGAAACAAAAAAACAATTGGTCATACACCGGCCACAGTTGTTTATCAGCGGCCACTCACATATACTTAAGGTAATGTATGATGAATCCATCAATTGCCTGCACATGAATCCGGGTGCGGCAGGAAAACAAGGCTGGCATAAAGTACGAACACTTATCCGCTTTGTTATTGATGGCAAGGAAATGAAGAACTGCGAAGTGATTGAACTGGGAAAAAGATAAAGCCGCTCATCCTAATTCCCATTCTGTTTTTAACCTTCCTCCTTAGTTTAGCCTAAAACCAGCAACATGAAAAAGCTATTTTCCATATGCGCTATTACTCTTTTGTCACACAGCAGCATTGCCCAAGCTGACCCCAATATTATCCGAGAAGTTGAAACAGTTTGCAATTATTATCTCGAAGGAGGCACTAATGGTGACAGCGTCATGTTCTCTAAAGCATTTTTACCCGATGGACAAATGAGGTATATGAGAAACGATACTGTAGTCAATGTTATGCTGAAAGATTTTATGGCCAGAGTCAGAAATACAGGTGTAAAACAGGACCGCAAAACTAAGATTGAAAATATACAAGTATTCGGTAATGCGGCAACTGCCAAACTGACCATTGAATACCCCACTTTCTATTTCCATGACATCATGGGGCTGCTGAAAACAAAAGACGGCTGGAAGATCGTCAGCAAAATATTTTACCGGGAAGAAAAAAGTAAATAAAAACTGGTGCAGGAATACCAGCACCAGTCAAATTAGTTGCAGTAAACAAATCACATACCTGGAAACCAGGCACGACCCTCACCTACTGCCCTGAAAGGCCAGGGAATTGCGACCAATAAAAATATTAATGCTATCAGAAAAAGCCAGGATGAAGCTTTATAGTTCAACGCCTTTGCTTTTCCTCTTGCTACCGTTATCACACCAATGGCCAGCACCATCAGTAATGGATGTTCTACCCAGAAGAAGCGATAGAAAGAGTCTTTCATCAACTCAACTCCTTCTGGCAATCCTTTGGTGATTCCAAACCGGCCCCAAAATAATTGGTAGAGGCCTATGACTAGCATAATGTGCGCAGAGATCAGCAACCATAGACTTGTTTTCTTGATACTCTCTTTCTTGGAAAATGCCTGGTAAAGTGAAACCAGCAATAAGATCAGAATCGCCCAGCGAAGAAAGTTATGCAAATGAAGCATTCCCTTTTCCATAATCAGTGTTTTGACAAATCTAAAAGCTAAATTCTGAAATAGGAAATCTTATTCCACCCAATCCGCTATAAAAACATTCGTATCTCTGGTACCTCCATTATTACGGTTGCTGCAGAAAACGATCTTCTTGCCATTCGGAGAAAACATCGGAAAGGCGTCAAAACCTTTATCCCTACTTATTTTTTGCAGATTGGTGCCATCCTCGTTCATCGTATAAAGATTGAACGGAAAACCTCTTTTATACTCGTGGTTAGAGGCAAAAATGATACGTTTACTGTCAGGCATATAGGCAGGCGCCCAATTAGCCTGACCATAAGTAGTTACCTGGCGGGCATTGCTGCCATCCGCATTGGATACCCATACTTCCATATTGGTGGGCGCCACCAGGTTCTCTGCCAGCAGGTCTTTATATTCTTTTATCTCCGCTTCTGATTTAGGCCGGGATGCTCTCCATATTAATTTAGTGCCATCAGGACTGAACCATGCTCCACCATCATAACCAAGCATATTAGTGATCCTTTTCTCCGCACCTGTTTTCAGATTCATAATATACAGGTCAATATCGCCATCCTTATCACTGGTATACAACATTTGCTCTCCATCGGGTGACAAGGTGGCTTCTGCATCGTAACCACTTGCCGTCGTTAATTGCTTTACGATCTTTCCGTCCAGGTCAGCCATAAAAATATCGTAGCTCTCATACAAAGGCCAGATGTATTTGTTGCCGTATTTTGCACGGTCAGGTGTAGGTGGGCAAGCCTCACTACCTAAATGTGTGGAGGCATAGATAATATGCTTGCCATCTTTGGTAAAGAACGGACAAGTAGTACGGCCCTTCCCGGTACTAACTAATTTATAAGTAAACTCTTCGCCAAACTTCCGCGGTACTTTACCTACATATATCTGATCACAGAGAATACCGTCTTTTGCACTTGTACGCTGAAAAACCAGCGACTTACCATCATAGCTCCAATAAGCTTCCGCATTATCACCCCCAAAGGTCAGTTGCTGGATATTTTTCAAATGTGTCTCTTCAGGATAGCGAAGTGTATCTGTCACAGGCACTCCCTTTTCAGTTACCTTCGAGCTGTTGCTGCAAGAAGAAAGAATGAGCAAAATTCCTGAAAGAATAAAGACAAGTTTTTTCATTTTTTTTCGTTTTTACACAACCGCTACTTTTTAAAACCGGCTGCAAAGGTATTTTTCAACAGGCCTGCTTTTGTCAGGTGATTGTCATACCTCTGCTTTAAAAATCAATAGTTTTGCCAGATGAATTATAAGCCTGCAAAAATAATCGTCTCACTCATCGCCAGCATGATATTCATCAGTAGCTGCAATGATAAAAACACAGTTACTGCTTATGACGATATACTTATGAATCCGCCCTATAAAGGACTGACAGACAGTATAAAACAGGAACCGCAAAATGATGCGTTATATTTCCGGAGGGCTGTATTGCTAAATACCAACAACCTAACCGAACCATCCCTTAAGGATTTTGAACAAGCATGGTCACTGAAGAAAGATGAAAGATATGCCCTTGGCATTAGCATCTTATTACTGGAGAAGAAACCTGACTCTGCCATTCTTTTTCTGAATGAAGCCTTACAGAAACTGCCAAAGAGTCTTTTACTTCAACTCACTCTTGCCCGTGCATATAATGAACAGAACCAGCCAGATAATGCGCTTGATATTTGCGAAGCTATCCTGAAGAGCAATCCGGAACAGGTAGATGTGCTGAAAATGAAAGCTGATCTGCTGATAAAAAAAGGCAAAAAAGAGGAGGCTACTGCCATTTTAGAAAAAGCTTATCAGCTTACACCTTTTGATGTGGAACTGAACCATTTCCTGGCTTTGCATTATGCTGAATTGAAAAATCCAAAGACTATTGCACTTTGCGATTCGCTCATCCGTGCCGATTCTCTTGGTGAACGGGCAGAGCCGTATTATTACAAAGGCATTTATTTTGACAAGATAAATGATAAAGCAAAAGCAATATCTCTTTTTGATGAAGCGATCCGGCGTGATTATACCTTCCTGGAAAGTTATATTGAAAAAGGCAGCCTGCTCTATGAATTAAAAAAATATCCGGAGGCTCTCAAAACCCTGAACCTTGTTTTGAACGTATCCCCCGACTATGCAGATACCTACTACTGGATCGCAAAATGCCAGGAAGCCATGGGGCAAAAAGAAGAAGCTCTGTTAAACTACCAACGGGCATTAGGGCTGGATAAGAATTTGACTGAAGCTAAAGAAGCTGCAGATAGATTAAGGAGTAATTAGTTTATTAGTTAACCAGATAATTTCCGGATGCTGAGATGATTTCTTTTATCTGGGATCAATAAACATATAACATCAAGTATCGTATCTTGCAACGCAAATAAGCATTTCATGCCAATCATTGCTCCTTCTCTGCTCTCGGCCAATTTTCTCAACCTCCAGGCCGACTGTTCTATGCTAAACGAAAGTGATGCTGACTGGTATCACCTGGATGTAATGGACGGTCGATTCGTACCCAACATCAGCTTTGGGCCAATGCTGATAGAGTTCTTCCGGAAAGCCACCACCAAAGTCTGCGATGTACACCTGATGATACTGGAGCCGGAAAAATACGCAGAGCAGTTTAAAAATGCCGGGGCAGATATACTTACTGTGCATTTAGAAGCCTGCACACACCTGCATAGAAACGTGCAGCAGATAAGAGCATTGGGAATGAAAGCCGGCGTTGCGCTTAATCCGCACACTTCGGTATCCTGTCTCAGTGATATTTTGCATGATATTGATCTTGTATGCCTGATGAGTGTGAACCCTGGCTTTGGAGGTCAAAAATTCATCCTTCATACCATAGAAAAAATAAAGCAGCTCCGCAAAATGATCGATGAAAAAGGATTGAAGGTGGATATCGAAATCGACGGTGGTGTCACACTGGATAATGCCCCATCCATCATTGCTGCCGGAGCCAATGTGCTGGTGGCGGGAAATACGGTTTTTAAGTCATCTGACCCGAAAGCAACGATAGCGCAACTGAAAGCCCTTTAAAATACGCCAGAGTTTCTTAACCTCCGATACCATACAGCTTCGCTTTAAGCTATGCTGCGGTTAAACATTTCTCCGTATCTTGAACCGGATTCACTTATGAAAATCAACAGCCGCCAAATACTATTAACTGCAGTTTGTTTATTACTTACTGTCGTGTCTTTTTCTCAAAAAAAAATTGCCTACATATCTGGTAAAGTTGTAGATGAAAATGAGAACCCCTTAGCTAAGGTCTCTGTTGTTATTTTAGGTCAATCAAAAGGCATCACCACCAACGATTCTGGTTATTTCCGTATAAAAGTGGAAGCCAACAAAGCCTTTGCCATTATTTTCAGTTATGCAGGCCGCAACCCCAGTCAGAAAAACTTTCTGCTCAATGAAGGCGAAGAAGAAACCATCACCATTAGATTAGAGAAAGGCGAAAAGACATTGCAGGAAGTGGTCATCACTGATCAGCGTGACCGCCTCGAAGCAGGGCTTATTCGGCCTAACCCAAAAACTATCATCAACCTGCCTTCTGCCGTAACCGGTGTGGAAAGCCTGATCAAAATATTTGTAGGTTCGAATAATGAACTCACTTCCCAATACTCTGTCCGCGGTGGTAGTTACGATGAGAACCTTATTTATGTAAATGACTTTGAGGTATTCAGGCCATATTTAGTAAGAAGCGGGCAACAAGAAGGGTTAAGTTTCATTAATCCAGAGATGGTCCGAAATATCAGTTTCTACAACGGTGGCTTCCAGGCAAAATATGGCGACAAAATGAGCAGTGTGCTGGATATTCAGTATAAAAAGCCAAGAAGGTTTGGAGGTTCGGCATATATCAGCATTTTAGAACAAGGCTTACAGGTAGAAGGCGCCGGACTCAACGGCAAGTTCAGTTACCTGCTTGGGGTTCGCAACCGCAGTAACCGCAATCTTTTAAGCAGCCAGGAAACAAAAGGCAACTATGTTCCTTCCTCAGCAGATTTTCAGGCTTTGCTGGCATATCAGTTTAGTCCGAAGTGGTCGGCAGAATTGCTCAGCAATATTTCTCAAACCAAGTTCACTTTAATACCACAGTCAAGCCAGTTGACCACTTCAGTTTTTTCTCCGATCTTCAGCGCTACTATTGGTGTCGATATCTTCTTCCAGGGCCGGGAGAAAGATCAGTACCAGACCAATATGCTCGGTTTTTCTATCATCAACCAGGCCAGTAAAAAATTACGGCTAAAATGGATGGCATCCCGTATTGAAAACGATGAATCAGAAAATGTTGATATCGCTGGTGCTTATTTATTTGGTGAAAGAGATTTTGATAAACGAAACCCTACTTACGGATTGATAGTGAACCCGCTTGGCGCCGGTATTTATCATAACTGGGCCAGGAATA
>JAEUVL010000846.1 GCA_016786965.1 Chitinophagaceae bacterium | reverse complement strand
AGGAAGTAATGTGCCGATAGTATTTGAATTAGCTAATGAGTGAATAGCTTCTTCGTCCATAGTTTCCAAATGGTCCACACTGATTGCGCCCAGCCTTACTCCTGCCTGGGTGCCACCGGAGAGGTTCAATTGATTGGCATGTATCTTGGGTTTCAACCCAAAACGCATCCCGGCACGGCAGATAGTTTCTGTTTCAGCTGGTGAAAAGAACCCTTTCTCGCAAAATACGTCTATGTAATCTGCCAATTCCTCACGGGCGATAACCGGCAGCATTTCATTTATGATAAGATCGATATAACCCCGGTGATTGTCTTTATATTCCATTGGGTAGGTATGCGCCCCCAGGAAAGTGGACTTAACAGGAATAGGCGATATTCCTTTCAGTTGCTGTATCACCCGGAGCATCTTTAATTCTCCTTCCACAGATAACCCATAACCACTTTTGATCTCAATAGCTCCTGTTCCCATTTGAATGACTTCCATCAGTCTTGCCCTGGCTGATTGCAACAATTCCCTTTCAGAAGCCGCTTCTATCTTGCGGGCCGAGTTTAAGATACCTCCACCCCTTGCCGCTATTTCAGCATAGCTCATCCCGTTTATCTTGTCTACAAATTCTTCTTCCCGGCTGGCAGCAAATACCAAATGAGTATGGCTATCGCACCAGCAGGGCAGCACCAACTGTCCTGCAGCATCAATGTTCTGGTCAAATTCTCGGTCTGTCAGCTGAAATTTGCTCATTTCCCCATATTCCGCAATGATGCCATTTTCGATAATAAGGTACGCATCATCAATACAAGGCAACGAAGACAGGTCTTTTCCCCGGAGCAACTGGTGTTGGTCCCTTACATTAACCAGTTGTTTGATATTGCTGATAACAGTAGTAAACATGATGCTGCTAATTTAGTTGTAAAAAGCCAGTTACTATACCTTACTGCAAACAAAAAAACCGCTCCGCAAATACGGAACGGTTTTAATATCGGTAGAGAATAATTAATAAGGCAGAATCACGGTGCGGGGAATACCAGCAGGTCCTGTCCAAACTATCTTCATGTAATAACTACCAGTCGGGCAGGATACAGGTAAACCCGTTGCGTCCAATCCGAAGATCACATAAGAATTGAACAGGGATGTATTGTGTGCTACTTTACCGGCCGTAAGACGGAAGCTGCAGTCCTGGCGGAACACCAGTGGATCACTTATAACAGTGGTGAAACCATTTCCAAAACGGTTGGTGCCCCACTCGGCTATACCGGTAACAGAACCTTCGGTATGTGTACCGGTTACGGTTACCACAACACCAGCAGCAAAGGTGAATACTCTTTTTCTTGCCACTTGCCAGTTGCGCTGAGAACCATTATCAAATGTGATAGACATATTACTACTGGTGATTGTATGAGTGATGGTTCCTAGAGTTGCTAAGTTTATCAATAAACCACCTGATACATTGGTATAGGTTTGGGTGCCATTGATGGTGATGCTCTTACTGTCACTCAGGCGGGTGATCTTTAAGTTCTGGAACGAGACAGTAAGTACAGCACCGGCATTTTTCCAGCGTACACCCTGTGCCATGGATATGACCACCACCCCGGTACGGGTGCGGTTACCCAGGCAATTGGTTCCGTTGTATGTTATGGTTATGGTACGGGGATTAGCGAGAGTATCCACCACTACCGTGGCATCGCAAATAGACTGGATACGTTCCATACGGCCGGAAAAACCGCTGGTTACTTCCAGTATGGTATTGGCATCATTTGCCACCGCATCTATTTCTGTTGAAAAACGGGATTGGTCATCAGAATGAGCGGAAGATTGCTCTGTGTAATCCACGTCATCTTCCTTGGTATCTTTTTGACAGGAAGGAAAGAAAACCGAAGCAGATAACAAAAGTACGGCGAACGATAAAATACGGGCTTTCATAAAAGAGGTTTTGTTTTAATTAAAAATGACTGTCCATAGACGCAGGCAAAGTCTGTGAGTTTAATCAGTGACCATTTATTTTAGAAAATAGTTGTTTGACTTGCTATTAAACGGCAAAGGGCTGAATTTAGTGCCACCGGGCATAGGAAAAACCACCGCCGGAGATGGGAACTTTACGATTCTGGGAGAAAGGTGGTAGCGGGGCGGATTTACTCCTCATCCACCCATTCTATTTTTACCTTACGCCGGATCAATTCTTTGCGGGGAGCGCCATTTTCGTCATATTCATCTACGGCCACAAAAAAAAGGTACAAAGGGGTATTGATATCCCTGAACTTGAGCACCTTTCGGTCAGAAACATCATAGAACTGTTTGATTATCTTGTTGCAGATGTATTTACTGCCAAGGCTTACTACTTTGTGGTTGAATGGGTGCCAGGCTATCGCTGTGTCATAAAACCAATAAGACCACCCTGTTTCGCTGATGTTCAATTCTTTGTTTGTATTAAATTCATCTTCCTTTAATTCCAGCAGTGGCAGGTAAACAAAATCCCGGATAGGGCTTGTTTCGGTGAAGCGATAAATGGAATCCCTGATACTGGCAAAAACATACACCCCTTTCAGGTTCTCCAGCATTACTACAAACTTAAAGGCTCTTTTTTTGATCTGAACAGTAGTTTGAAACTCGCTGAGGGGAACGGACGTTTCATCCTGTGACACCCGTATTGCCAGTGCCTTGTTTTGTGCGGCTACATCTGGGCAAAAAAAGAAGAGTATCACGACAGAGATCGCTAAGCCAATCTTATTATGAAAATAATTGTTCATTGTAAAGAAGTTATATTTAACGGTTGGCACCAGATTAATCTTGTGGAAAGATAAAACTAATTTACTCCGTAATATTAATAAGTATTGGTCATGTCTTCATCCACACAAATGATATAATCTGCCTTGCCTTTATTCTCTGCCAGCAATGAATGGATATCTTTTTGGGAAACCGTGCTGATCGTGGCATACTTCAATGAAGGCTGCTTTTGCTGCAGGTACCAGAGGATACCTTCATAATTGTCCGAATGGTAAGCCCCGTTATAATGTATGAATAAATGACCGGTCTTGTAATGCTGTAAAATAAAATGGGCCATCGTGGCATCTTTTATGGCCTGCGCTTTTGGAAGGTTTGCACCACCATGTCCGCCCATCATCTCTATCATTTTCTTATAGCCGGGCAATTCTGCATCGTAGGCAATAGGTAAAGGTGCTATCCAGGTTTTCTCTATGGAAGGCAGGCTGTCGAGTTTTTCAAAACCTCCCCTCGCCACCAGCGATGCATATTTGCGGGGTATATTGGTAGCAACAAAGGGGAATTTATTTTCTTTAGCCACATTCACCAGCGGGGCATAGTCGGTTGGATAGTTTTTCCAAAGCCTGGCATTTGAATCAAGGCCTTTGGCACTTAACTTTCCTTCCAGGTATTGATTCAGCGGGGCCTGGTTATCAGCTTCAAACATTTCGGCACCCA
>JAEUVL010000836.1 GCA_016786965.1 Chitinophagaceae bacterium | reverse complement strand
GGGTCGTTGGTTTTGCAGCATAAAGGTAAGATGGAAATAATTATATTTTCAATAATTATTGAAAATTGTATAACTTTGGGTCATTAAAATGAATGTATGAAAGTTGTAATCGCAGGTGCTGGTTTTGGAGGACTGAGACTGGCCCGCAAACTCAATAATAAAGCAGGTTTTGAAGTAGTACTGGTGGACAAGTTCAATTATCACCAGTTTCAACCCTTATTTTACCAGGTAGCCACTGCCGGCCTTGATGCAAGTAATATTTCTTTCCCGTTGCGGAAAGTATTTCAGAAAAGCAAGAATGTAAAGATCAGGCTGGCAGAATTGAAGGAAGTGCTGCCTGCGGAAAAGAAGATTGTTACAGACATAGAAACAATTTCTTACGATGTGTTAGTATTGGCTACGGGGGCTGATACCAACTTTTTTGGCAATTCACAGTTGGCCCATCATGCTTTCCCGATGAAGTCCACTGTAGAAGCATTGCAGATCCGTCACCGGTTATTAAAATTGTTTGAAGATGCACACTCTATTGCTGATCCGCTGGAACTCCAGCGCCTGATGAATATTGTAGTGGTAGGGGGCGGACCTACCGGTGTGGAAGTATCCGGTGCATTGGCCGAAATGAAGAAATATGTTTTGCCAAAAGACTATCCTGAACTTGATTTTTCCCGAATGAACATCTACCTGCTTGAAGGTGCTGGTAAAACGCTGGCTGCTATGAGTGAAAAGTCATCAGCACAATCCCAGAAATACCTGGAAAAGCTGGGTGTAAAGGTGATGACGAATACACTGGTAAAAGATTATGATGGTAAAGAGGTACATCTGAAAGATAATACCAGCATACCTGCTGCCACAGTAATATGGGCAGCCGGGATAAAAGGTAATATACCTGCAGGCCTTGATGAATCACTGATCGCAAAAGGCAACCGGATCAAAACGGACCGGTATTGCCGGGTGCAGGGTTTTGATAATATTTATGCGTTGGGAGACCTGGCTTATATGGAAACGCCTAAGTATCCTGCTGGCCATCCGCAGGTGGCACCAGCCGCAATTCAACAGGCTGATATGCTTGCGGGCAATTTGAAATTGCTGGAACAGAAATCCAATCCCGACAGAATGTATCAATTTGAATATACAGATAAGGGGTCGATGGCTACCGTAGGCAGAAACCTGGCTGTGGTGGATATGCCCAAACCGAAACTGCATTTTGGAGGTTTTGTTGCCTGGCTCATCTGGATGGGCCTGCACCTGATGCTGATATTAGGGGTTAAGAATCGCTTCTTCGTGTTTTTCAATTGGTTATATAACTATATAACGTATGACCAGAACCTCCGGCTGATCTTCCGTGAATTCAACCGGGAAGAAAGACGGCAGCCTTAGCCTGTTATTGCATGGTGGGGAGGAGTTAATTTACCTTTTTTGTTTCCATCCGCCGGAGTATTTTCTTTGCCCTTGACCGGAATGCGGGTGTTTCATACTCCCAGCGGTCCTAGATCACCGATTTCAATTCCTGCTTTATATCGGAGTATCTTGCAGAAAGATTCTCCAGGATGGTAAGTGAGAAGGCCTTAATGGCAGGTTTTTCAACGGGAGAGGAGA
>JAEUVL010000828.1 GCA_016786965.1 Chitinophagaceae bacterium | reverse complement strand
ATCCTGTAAACGACCGGCTTGATAAAGCCCGGCGAACGGGGATGCACTCTCGTTTCAGTAATATCAGGCACCACTGCTGTCTCACTCATTTTCAGGTGCAGCATCCGGTTCACAAACAACTTCATCGCCTGTAATTGTTCTTTCTCTTCTGTGATCTCTTCGTAGCGGCCAAATACAATAACACTTTTCCAATCAGTAAAGCTTTTTACCTCATCCACTTCCAGGCACACAAAAGGATTATCCCTCATCACCCTGATCTTTCTGCCTGTAGCAGAATGGGCGATGATCTGTTTTCCGTCGAATATATAATTAGTGGGTACCACATAGGGTTGTTTGCCATCAGTACAGCCGATGCGGCCAAAAATATTTTCGGTCAGCAATTCGTTTATTTCTTCATCAGTCAGATGTCCTGTCATAATATATGCAGATTATGGATAAAAATATCTTTCCCCTCTGCTATCTTACCTCGCAACCGCTCCACCATCGATCACCAATTCAGTACCAGTAACAAATAATGATTCATCACTTGCCAGGTACAATGCGCCATTGGCAATCTCAATTGCTTCACCCACTCTTCCCTGTGGCGACATATTCCGGATCATTTCCTGCATGTCAGGAGATGCCAGCAGATCTTTCGTCATTGGCGTTAATACAGCACCGGGGCAGATTGTATTTACTCTTATTTTATCCTTTGCTAATGTTACTGCCAGGTCTTTACTGAGTAAACACAAACCGCCTTTAGAAGAAGAATAAGCCACCCCATTACCACCAACAAGCCCTGCAATAGAAGCGATATTCACCACACTGCCGCCACCAGCTTTTCTCAAATGGGGTATGCAGGCCTTACATCCCAGGAAGGGTCCCGTAAGGTTGATAGCGATCACTTTATCCCACAAGTCCTTGGTTGTCTCTTCACAATTGGTGAAGCCGGGAAATACCCCTGCATTGTTCACCAGTATATCGAGGTGTCCAAACAGTGAAATAGTTCTATCAACTGTACTACTCCAGTCATTCTCACTAGCCACATCATGCACCATATACTCTATGGCAAGGCCTTCTTGTTGTGCGGCGGTAACCCACTCTTGCAGGGGAGCTTCCTGTATGTCAGTAGCCATTACCCTAGCGCCTTCCATGGCAAACAGCCTGGCAGTTGCCGCTCCCATACCACCAGCAGCACCAGTGATGATTGCAGTTTTGTTATTCAATCTTTTCATGTACTTGAATTTTATTGATGAATGGCCATTACAGGTATATGGCTGTGCAATACCTGCTTCCTGAAAGAACTCTGCTGAAATAATTTGCTGAACAGGTTATGCTTTTGTGGCTTAAAAATCAACAGGCACAATGATCGTTTTCATAACATGTATTTGTCTTTACTAATAGTATTGAATAAGTGCTATATGACCATAATCATCCAATACCCCTTCTTCGGTAAATTCCACATCTCCACCTCCCTCTAATACTTTTTCTATTACATCATCCACAGCATCTTTTATGTAAGAATATTTATTGTAGGGTTCATTAAGTTGATAGATCACCTCATCACTGCCGCCACGCTGTGCGGCTACCATATAGTTTTTCTCCACCACCAGCAGCCTTCCCTTTAGTGCTACAGCCTCTTTCCACACTTCGTGTATACCAGCAGCCAGTTTCTTTCTGCCGGCTGCTTCTTCCAACTGGTTAAGCAAGTTTATTTCGAGCACTTTTTTCCAGTCGCTGATATAGGGAGCCAGTACCGACTGCAGATCGTTTACACTGGCCTCCTCATAATTTCCATGCACATACTTCACCACGGCATTGTTGTGGCGGGTTATTTTCTTGAAATGCCCCAGTATCCTGTCTGTACCGAGTACGAATAAGGGCAATTGATAGGCTTTCAAAATCAAGCCGAGTGAATTGTCGATGTGAAGCAGGAACTTTTCCATCAATATCTCTTTCCTTTCAGACATATCAGAGAAATTAGCCACCTTCTCCGGACTGTCATTCTTATACGCCAGTACTGATTCCGGTGTATTGGTAATCAGCCGAACAAAAGAAGTCGAATTGCCCAGATAGACCCGGCTTTCTTTTCCGCTCATCAGTTGCACCAGGTATTTATGAAACTGCTTTTTACAGTACACCAAATCACGGATCTCAAAAGACTCATCCACGATGATCTTTTCCTCCACTGGTATATCCAGGTATAATATTTTTTCAAACACTGGCGACACATAGATCGCCACACTTTTCTTTCGGGTATCAAAATTCAGGCTCTTCAGCAAAGCCCGTAACTTCTGCATTACTAAACTGCCGGCTTCACCAGGATACTGCTCTTTTAACTCTCTTTCCACTTTATCCGCCGCCATTTTAAGGGCATGTGACAACTCTGTCTGCAGGTTCATCTTTGGTTCAAAAGGCATAATGACAGATACAGCAGGGCGATAATGCACAGCCTCCATCACTTCTCTGATCTCCGGGGTCATAACTTGTTTCATACAATGCCATTTAGGTACCGAAGCTACCTTTACATACCCGGTAAAACACTGATAGCTGTCACCGTTTGTTTTGATTCTCCTCATTGATAAGGCTGCAACACCAGTTGTTACTTGCAGCATGACAGATAACAGACATCTCCATGTAATGTAAGTCACATTACAGGTGACGGAAGAGTTTGAATTTTACAAAAAATAACTCTATGCGCTATTCAACAATTATAATCATCGCAGCATTGCTGCTTACTGGCGGATATACCTATGCACAAAATGCACAACTTATATCTGATAAAGAAAAAGCAATGATCCTGCAGATGCGGGAAGAAGAAAAAATGGCCCGGGATGTGTACTTATCATTAAATGAAAAATGGGATCATCATGTGTTCACAAATATCTCCGGCAGCGAAAGCCATCACATGAGCCTGGTAAAACTGCTGATGGATAAGTTCAATTTGCCTGACCCGGTAACAAAGAACAACGATAAAAGAGGATTGTTTGACAACGGGTCACTGCAAAGAATGTACAACGAATTAACAGCTTCCGGGATGGAAAGCACCGAAGCTGCTTTCCGGGCCGGTGCAAAAGTGGAAGAAACCGATATCAATGACCTGGTAAACGCCATTGCAGAAACCAGCAATGCAGATATAAAAAGCACTTACCAATACTTACTGCAGGCCTCTTATAATCACCTGCGGGCATTTGTCCGGAACCTGAAGAAACTGGGATTTATCTATCAGCCGATCTTACTTTCCACTGAAGATTATGACAAAATACTGGATGATGACAAAGGGCATGGCAGACATTAAACAATCATAAAGCAACAATTAATAAATCATCATTTAAAAAACATAACCATGACAACAGAAGCAGGATATGAATACGGGACCGTTACCTACACACCTATGCCACGCATTGGTGATGCTGCCCCCGCCTTTGAAGCAGTGAGCACACAGGGAAATATAAAATTCCCGGAAGACTATAAAGGTAAATGGGTGGTACTGTTCAGCCACCCGGCAGACTTTACACCGGTATGCACCAGCGAGTTTATGACATTTGCCAAAATGGAAAACGAATTCAAGGCACTGAATACACAATTGATCGGATTATCAGTTGATGGACTCTACAGCCATATCGCCTGGTTACGGACCATCAAAGAAAAAATTGAATTCCGCGGCTGGAAGAATGTGGAAGTAAAATTTCCGCTGATCGAAGACATTACCATGGAAGTGGCGAAAAAGTATGGCATGATTCAACCCGGCGAAAGCAGCTCCAAAGCTGTAAGGGCTGTATTCTTTATTGACCCTGCTGCCAAGATCAGGGCCATTATTTACTACCCTTTATCACTAGGAAGAAACTTTGATGAACTGGTAAGAGTATTGAAAGGATTACAAACAGCTGACAAATTTGGCATTGCCACTCCGGCAGACTGGCAGCCGGGTGAAGATGTGATTGTACCTCCGGCCGGTAGTTGCGGTGTAGCAGAAGACAGAATGACGGGTAAAGAAAATGGCGGGCTCTATTGCAAAGACTGGTTCTTCTGCATGAAGCCATTACCGAAAGAAGAAGTGGTGGGAAATTAAGAAGGTCTTACCTGCATGA
>JAEUVL010000795.1 GCA_016786965.1 Chitinophagaceae bacterium | reverse complement strand
GAGCCGATGAATGTATAAATAAAGAATTTGAAAGTAACTGCTATGCGTTTTTCACCGCCCCACTGAGAACAAAGGAAATACATGGGTATAAGTGCTAACTCCCAGAAGAAATAAAACAACAATGCATCCATCGACAGGAACACCCCCATCATACCCGCTTGTGCCAGCAGCATCAATGCGAAGAAACTATTACCCTTTTTATAGGAGCTCTTCCAGGTGGCCAGTATGACCAATGGGTAAGCAATGGCATTTAACAAACAAAGCACCTGTCCCATCCCATCCAGCTTTACAGAGAAGCTGCTGCCGATAGACAGCAACCACTGACACTGGTGCTGCAAGTATTTATCTTCTTTCAGCACTGTAAGCCCAAGCAATGAAACGCCGAGTGTAAGCAATGAAGCAAAAAGTGCCCAGGTCTTTACTGTCTTTTCATTTTTTACAAAGAAAGAAGCAAGACCGGTCAGCAATGGGATCAATATCAGTAAAACAGGGACCATATTATTTTCTCAAAAAGAATTGTAGTACAAAAATCAACACCATGCTCACCACCATCAGCAGCACATAATTACCCACCTGGCCACTTTGCAGCAGGCGCATCTGCCGGCTGCCATACTGCACCATCCGTCCCACTCCATTTACCAATCCATCCACCACTGATTTCTCGATAACCGACTTTAGAAAACCACCAAACTTATGCAAAGGGGTTACGATAATCTTATCATACAGTTCATCCACATACCATTTATTCTCGAGTACTTTGCCCAGGCCTGCAGCCTCGCTGCGCTGATAGTTCCTGAATTTATACCAGGCGACAACGATCATGACCAATACGAGGCCAGTGGAAAGACCCATCAGCATATACTCTGTGGAATGAGAAACCGTGTGTGTTCCATGTGGCTTTATGACAGGTGCCAGGAATTCACCCAGTTTATCACCACCGTGCATAAATACTTCCGGGATTCCTACAAACCCGCCTGCAATAGACAATACCGCCAGAATGATCAGCGGAATGGTCATAGCTGCAGGACTTTCATGCAGGTGGTGTTCCTGCTCATGTGTACCGCGGAATTTTCCCGTGAACGTAATGAACAATAAACGGAACATATAGAAGGCGGTCAATAAAGCAGTAAATAAAGCGATACCATATAGTACAGGGCTTTTCTCAAAAGCACTCAGGAGTATAGCATCTTTGGAAAAGAAGCCACTGAACGGCGGAATGCCTGCGATGGCGATACAGCCGATCACAAATGTCCAGAAAGTGATCTTTAATTTCTTACTTAATCCGCCCATGTTCCGGATATCCTGCTCCCCGCCCATGGCATGTATCACACTACCACTGCCCAGGAACATCAGGGCTTTAAAGAAGGCATGCGTCATTACATGAAAAACTGCTGCTGTATAGGCACCTGTACCCAGGGCCAGGAACATGAAACCCAACTGGCTCACCGTAGAATATGCCAGCACTTTTTTAATATCATTTTGCTTCAGGGCAATGGTAGCTGCCAGCAGGGCTGTAGCTAATCCCACATAGGCAACAATATCCATCGTAATATGGGACATGGAGTACAGCACATTGCTCCGGGCGATCATGTAAATACCGGCCGTTACCATGGTGGCCGCATGTATCAGCGCAGATACAGGTGTGGGGCCAGCCATCGCATCAGGCAGCCAGGTGTATAAAGGTATCTGGGCACTTTTACCTGTAGCACCCACAAAGAGCAGTAAAGTAATTACTGTAATATCAGTAGAAGAAAATTTATTGGCCTCTGCAAAAGCAAATACATCTCCAAAGTTCACATTCCCCACTTTTGAAATGATCCAGAAAATGGCTACAAGAAAAGCCAGGTCACCAATTCGGTTCATCACAAAGGCTTTATTGGCGGCTTTGTTATAATCATGGTTTTTGAACCAATACCCGATCAATAGGTAAGAACAAAGCCCTACTCCTTCCCAGCCAATGAACATGATGATGAAATTAGATCCCATCACCAGCAGCAGCATGGAGAAAACAAAAAGGTTGAGGTAAGCAAAGTACCGGCCGAAATGCTCCGTTTTCTCTTCGTGCATATAGGCAGTAGAGTATATGTGGATGAGAGAGCCAACGCCGGTGATGATCAGAAGAAATAAGGAGGAGAGCTGATCTATCTTAAAGGCAAAAGGAATCTGAAGCGATCCTACATTGATAAAATCAAAATAATGTGCTTCGTGGGTATTACCGCCTTTTACCTGCAAAAAGACCCAGATGCTGATCGCAAAGGAAGCCAGCACCACCCCGCTGCCAATAATACCAATGAGCGGCTTGGACAACTGTTTCCTTCCTAACCCATTGATCAAAAAACCAAGCAGGGGCAAGAGAGGAATCAGGTAAACTATTTGTAAAGCATTCTGCATAACTATATTCTAAACAGCGTCAATGTTTCAAACGATTTAAGAAATTCACATCCACCGAGTGGATATTACGGTACATCATTACAATGATAGCCAGTCCCACACTTACCTCAGCGGCGGCCACCACCATTATGAAGAATACAAATATCTGTCCGTCGGTCCCGATCCTTGGATCATACTGGGCGGCATACTTCAGATGATGCATTTTAGAAAAAGCCACCAGCAGCAGATTCACCGCATTGAGCATCAGTTCCACACACATGAATATGATGATCGCATTGCGACGGGTCAGTACCCCTACTATACCAATGGTAAATAAGGCGATCGAGAGAAATATGTAATAATTAATAGGCATACACTCAAGTTATGGACTAAGAGTTTGGAAATCAGTGCTCAACGTTCTAATTCTAAATTCTTGACTCTAAACTTTTCTATTCCTTTTTTCCAATGACCACAGCACCTACCATCGCACTTAAAAACAGCACACTGCTTATTTCAAAAGGCACCACATAGGTGGTAAATAATTCTTTTCCCAGGTTTTTGATCAGGCCGATATTTCCTTCATTCACCAGCGCCTGCTGATCTTTCATATCCGTATCCTTCAATGCGGCCACCAATACCAACAGCAGGCAACCTCCTGCTACAGCCCCTGCCATTTTCAGCCAGCGGCTTTTTTGCGGTTCCGTCTCTTTATTCAGGTTCATCAGCATGATAACAAACAGGAACAATACCATGATAGCTCCGGCATAAACAATAATATTCACAATTGCCAGGAACTGTGCATTCAATAAAATATAGTGACCGGAAATGGCGAAAAAAGTAACGATGAGCCATAGTACACTGTACACAGGATTCTTGCTGGTAATTACCATCAAGGCACTAAAAAGTGCTACTACCGAAAGAAACCAAAAAAGTATCTGTGTAATTCCCATAAGCTTGTCAAAGTCAAAAATATAAATTCAAAAAAGCCCTTCTGAACAGGTGATTTGATTTTTTAATTTTTATTTATTACCTCCCGTTCTCCCAATGCCTTTTCGTACGCTTCTTTATCATTCACCGGATGCGGTATCAATAAATCTTCTTTCTTATAAATAAACCCTTTTCTACCATAATTTGCCGGTGCAAAGGTCTGTGACAAGTAGATCGCATCCTTCGGACAAGCCTCTTCACACAAGCCACAGAAGATACAACGCAGCATATTGATCTCGTACTTTACCGCATATTTTTCTTCCCTGTACAAATGCTCTTCTCCCGGCAACCGTTCTGCAGCTTCCATGGTGATAGCCTCTGCCGGGCAGGCTACTGCACATAAACCGCAGGCCGTGCAATTTTCTCTTCCTTCCGCATCACGGTTCAGCACATGCAAGCCACGGAACACTTTCGAAAAGGTTCTTTTCTGTTCCGGGTAATTGATAGTTGCCTTTTTCTTGAACAGGTGACTAATAGTAATACCCATGCCTTTGACAATATTCCAGAGATAAATACTCTCTAAGAAAGTCATTGGTTTACGGTCTACGGGTTTTGCTCTTTGAGTTAACATACTTTATAAAAAGTTCGCAAATATCAGTAATTAAAAAATCGTTTTAAATAATGATTTTTTATTTTTTTAGCAGCAACATTACTGCCGCCGAAATGATCATGTTCGCCAATGCCAGTGGTATCAGTTTCTTCCAGCCAAGGTTCATCAATTGATCATACCGGAACCGGGGGATCGTCCACCGGATCCAGAGAAATACAAACAGGAAGAATGATATCTTAGCCATCAATACCCCGAAGCTGATCATTGACATCCAGAAGGGACTTAACCCCCAGGTTGACTCATCCACGAACGGAATATCGTACCCGCCAAAGTACACTGTTGCCATCACCGCACTGCTGATAAACATATTGATATATTCCGCAAAGAGATAGAATCCCAGTTTCATGGAAGAATATTCCTGGTGGTAGCCAAAGTTCAGCTCGTTCTCTGCTTCCGGCAAGTCAAAAGGTGTACGGTTACATTCTGCCAGGGCGCATACAAAAAAGATGATAAATCCTAGTGGCTGGTAAATAATATGCCACCCATTTTCCACCTGGCTCCGTACTATCTCGCTCATTTGCAAAGAACCGGTCATAAACAACACCGCTATCAGTGCCAGCCCCATTGGCAATTCGTACGAAACCATTTGCGAAGCACCGCGGATAGCCGCCATCAGTGAGAACTTATTATTCGAAGCCCATCCGCCGATCATTATGCCATACACACCAACACTTACCACACTGAACACTAAAAGAATACCCATGTCCACATCTGCCACCTGCATTGGAATGACGCTGCCGCCTTTCGTTACAAATGGTGCTGCCCATGGAATAACCGTGCTGGTCACCAGGGCTGTTATCATTGCCAATCCGGGGCCTAATATGAACAATATTTTGTTAGAGGCTAAAGGAATGATCTCTTCCTTGAAAAACAACTTGCCGCCATCTGCCAACGGCTGAAAAATACCAAATGGCCCGGCCCGGTTGGGGCCACGCCGGTCTTGCAGCCATGCAGCCACTTTACGTTCAGCATAAGTGGTGTACATAGCAATAAAGAACGACAGCCCGATAATAGCCGCTATCAATATTGCTTTTCCAAGAATGAACCACAGGTCAATCGATAATAAAATCATGTTCTTCTCAAATTAGTTGGTCAGTAGTCAACCAGGAATAGTACATCCTTCAGTTCCTGTTGACTATTCACTATTCGCTTTTTCACTTTTTATCAAATGTCTTGCTCGTTGCAGGTCCCGGCAGCGAAGCTATTTCCACACTATTCACATCACTGATGCTATGAATATCCATCAGCAATTTCGGGTCCCTGCCACCCATTACTTCCGCAATAGTCTCTTTTGGTTTTTGCAAACCGACATAATGTCCTTGTGAGATAACTGAATGTCTGCTCACTTTTGTTGGGCCTTCAATCACCCAGTCGCTGGCTTTCTTTTTATCAAAGCGGCAGGTGTTACAGATCCAGCCCGGCTTGCCATCATA
>JAEUVL010000768.1 GCA_016786965.1 Chitinophagaceae bacterium | reverse complement strand
GGGGAAGCCTGGAAATTACCCATCAGTTTTGCAGGTAGTGTGGCATTTGGTTTTAAAGATGTGTTGCAGCAACTTTGTAACAGTTATGAATTCGAACTGGGGAAAGTGATAAAGAACCCGATGGAAGGGCTGGTAGTGTATCATAGTTAAACGAAAGGAAGTATGGCATTTGAAAAAATTACCGAACAATCAAGCAACTACCGGCACTTGGAGGCAATGTCAATTGGCGACCTGCTGATCAATATTAATAAAGAAGATAATACTGTGCCGGATGCCGTGGAGAAAGCAATACCACAAATTCAAAAATTAGTGGAAGCGGCAGCTGATAAGATGGTGATGGAAGAGGGTAGACTGTTTTACATAGGTGCCGGCACCAGCGGAAGGCTAGGTGTGGTAGATGCGAGCGAATGCCCGCCTACCTATGGTGTTCCGTACGGGCTGGTGGTGGCAATTATTGCAGGAGGAGAGAAAGCTATAACAACAGCCGTTGAATTTGCCGAGGATGATAAGGAACAGGGCTGGAAAGATCTTGAAAAGCATAATGTGTGTGATAAAGATGTGGTGATAGGTATTGCGGCCAGTGGCACTACCCCGTATGTTATCGGTGCCCTGGAAGAATGCCGGAAAAGAGGTATCATCACCGGAAGTATTTCCTGTAACCCTGATTCGCCGGTAAGTGCAGCAGCCGATTTTCCGATAGAAGTAGTGGTGGGGCCGGAGTTTGTCACCGGCAGTACCCGGATGAAAAGTGGCACCGCACAAAAACTGGTGCTGAACATGATCTCTACTACTGTAATGATTCAACTCGGCAGGGTAGAAGATAATAAAATGGTCAATATGCAACTAACGAACGATAAGTTGGTTGACCGCGGCACTAAAATGCTGATGGAAAGAGTAAAGATGACCGACTATGAAAAAGCCAAACAACTGCTGCTGGAATATGGCAGTGTAAAGAAGGCGGCTGACTCGGTCAGATAACAGATAAAAACTAACAGTCAATAGTAGTACCGTTTCATTTCCACAATCTTGCCTTCACATTTGTTGCTAAAATAGTTTTCTGTTTCGCTATTGCGCTGTATATTGTGCATCTGAATAACAAAGTGGTTACTACCAATACACATATCATCTCCTTCTCAGTGGTGAATTTCACTACCACTACAACAATCACTACAACCCGTTAAGGGTTGTATATTTCCATATCACCAATCGGGCATATTGCTGTTAGAAGACGAAAGTTTTCTGTTATCATTAATCTTTTAATCAATCAAATAAGAAGACATGCAGGTTTTAAAGTTCGGCGGCACATCGGTGGCCAATGCGGATAACATAAATAAGGTAGTG
>JAEUVL010000755.1 GCA_016786965.1 Chitinophagaceae bacterium | reverse complement strand
GAATCACGGGGTGGGGTGATGGAGAGGTAATTCATCAGTACCGGTATTTGCTTTTTTGTCTCCCCATAGTTTTTGGAAGTATCGCCCCGCATGACGGCATAGAGGCGATTGATATTCACCCGCAGGCTGTTCATGTTGGTGGCGAGTTCATCTTCTATAAATGAGCAGGCGTTTTTGTACATGGCGAGCACCTGGTTCTTTCCTCTTCTTTTTTCATTGAGCCCTGTCATGGTTGTATTCAGGTAGGCATAATAGTAGAGGTCAAGCCGGTTTTCCATGAGGAACTTATGATCTTGTATCCGGGCATTCATACTGGCTTTGAGGGAAGCACCACTGCCTGAATAGTTTATTGTTTTATTGATACTGTCGTAGCGGGTGAGGGTGGAGGAATCAAATACAATTTCATTGAGGTGTGATACGAAGGATTTTTTGATGTCCAGCAGTTCCTCTTTTAAGGAGAGGTTCAGTTCTTTTGTTTTTGATTTGTCGTCGTCAATTTCCGGAATAGCAAGCAGGGAGTTGATGCCGAGGTACATACCCAGCAGGATGAAGATGGCTACAAAGAGTGTTTTGGCTACTGAGTTTGTCATGCTGCTGGTTTTGAGCTACTAATGTAGCGGCTGGGAGCCGTCAGCCGTACCGGTGTTTTTACCGGTGCCGTTACGTTTTTACACCTTTTACTACCGGTAGCCTGCCAATAAACCCAAATGGGAATACTGCGTTGCATAAAAAAAGCCCCGGAGAGTTGTCCGGGGCAGGGCCTGGTGGATGGTACTGGTTATTACTGTACGAGTTTGCAATCATTGAGCTCTACACCACCGGCGCCTTTGGATATTTTGCCGGTTACTGTTACGAGGGCATCTTTTGCGATCGCTTTTACTGCGGCTGCCTGGTCTTTTCCAAAGATGCAGGAAAAAGTAGCCTGCTGCATTCCTTCGAGTTTTTTATCTCCGAGGTTCAGTTGTACCTCTCCGCCCATCCTTTCATTAACACTCCAGTTGTAGGCAGCAACGGTGACTTCTTTTCCTTTATTGGCCTCATCGGCGTCCAGAAAATCT
>JAEUVL010000666.1 GCA_016786965.1 Chitinophagaceae bacterium | reverse complement strand
GTAGTCCAAAAAGACGATTAACTGTTTCTCATGGGATTTGGGAATTCTTTAACCTGTCCGCACTTTGAAGCCTTTACCCGGCGTATTACTTTCATTGTGGAAATTAAAAAGCCACCCCAACAACATGTCATTCCCCTCCTCCGCCGATGAAGGCGAACCCGGTACTAACCGCAACAACCCCCTTTTTTCTATCCACCTCATCTTTACCCTTATTGTACTTTCGGCACTGACAGCCTGCCAAAGCAATAACAAGAATGAAAAAAAACCTCCGGCTGATTCACAGCAACGACGGGCCGACAGTCTGCTTCAGCAACAAAGGGCACAACGGCAGGCCGACTCACTTGCAACGATGCAGAAGAAAAAAGCTGCCCGGAAAAAGATCTACCTCACATTTGATGATGGCCCCAATAAAGGCACATCGAATGTGTTGTCCGTGATCAAAGAACAACAAGTAGCTGTCAGTTTTTTCATTGTAGGTAAACATGTATTCGACAGTCCGCAGCAACATGCCAACTGGGAGCTGCTGAAAGCGGATTCTGCTATCGAACTCTGCAACCACAGCTATACCCATGCCCTGAACCGCTATACTAAATTTTACCAGGACCCTGCCGGAGTAGTACAAGATTTTCAGCAGAGCCAGGAAAAACTGCAGTTTAATAATAAGGTGGCCCGGATGCCCGGCCGCAATGCCTGGCGCATTGATTCCATACGGGTCACAGACATTAAAGAAAGCAGGGCAGCCATTGACTCTTTACATAATGCCGGTTTTGCCATCATGGGCTGGGACATTGAATGGAGTTTTAACCATAAAACAATGACGCCTGATCCTGACACAGCCTTACTGCTGCGCCGTATAAAAAATCTGTTAGATGCAGGCACCACTCAAACACCCGGCCACCTGGTATTACTGGCGCATGATCAGGCTTTTCAAAAACAACCTGATATTGAAACACTGCATGGCTTTATCCGGGAACTTAAAAACAATGAAGAATACGAGTTCGTACTGGCAAGTAAATACCCGGGCGTAAAGTAGTACAGTTACGGGAAGCCAGTTTTTCATAAACACTTGAATTGTCGAAGCTTTGTTCAGTACTTATTGAACATATGTCCCGGCCTTTTAAGTGCTTTCTATTAAACAGCTAAAAAAAAGCAGGATTTGAATGACTGTTGCAAAAGCAGTGGCCTCAGGATTTCTGTCGCCTTCCCGTTTTGTCTAACTTAAAGGATTCGTTAACCACAAAACAAAACCAATTATGAAAAAAATTCTTTTTGGAATTTCCGGATTCCTCATGCTGTCGTTCGCTGTTTCCTGTAAAAAAGCTGAAGTGGCCACCACACCCACAGCCGAAGAAGGCGTGTCAGATGAGATCAAAGCAAAGATCTCTGCATTGGGCCTTACCAGCGCCGGTGCCTATAAAACTGACGGCGGCTATATTGCCGAAGGCGACATCTTTTTGGATGATGCCATGCTGAATAGTGTTCCCGAACAACAATCACTCATCGTGGCAGGAGAAGAACATTATCGTACTACCAACCTGGTTACCGGCTTGCCCCGCACACTCACCGTTCGCTACTCTGGCACCACCACTTCTATCAGCAATGCTATCAATGCGGCCATTAACCGTTATAATGCATTGCCTTTGAGAATTAAATTCTCCCGGGTAACTTCCGGAGGAAATATTGTGATCAGCAATGTGTCTGGTGTTAGCTATATCGCTTCTGCCGGTTTCCCTTCTGGCGGTAATCCATACGGTTCTATCCGTTTCAATACCGCTTATGCAGGCTGGAATGCTAATACTCTTACTTCTGTAATGGCGCATGAAATGGGCCATTGTATTGGTATGCGTCATACAGACCTCGCCTGTCGTCAATACAGTTGCGGTGGTTCTCCGGTTAACGAAGGTTCCGGTGGTGTAGGCGCTATTCATATTCCCGGCACCCCCACTGCCTGCAATGCTGATCCTACATCATGGATGCTGGCCTGTATCGGAAATGGCACGAATCGTCCGTTCAATGCAAATGATCAGGTAGCATTGAATTATATCTATTAAAAAATAGTTGAAATAAAAAAGGTGGTTCTTAATCGAACCGCCTTTTTTTTATTCTTTGATCTGATGCAGGCTAAAGACTTTTCTTCCGCTATCCCTACTCCCTTCCATCAAATAAATTTCCCAACCCGCCCAGTACGCTGCCTTCCTCTTTGCGCTTATAAGTTCCATAAGCCACTATTCTTCCGGCCAGGCGGCTGATAGGCAACGATTGTATCCATACTTTACCCGGCCCTTGCAGTTTAGCAAAGAACAACCCTTCTCCGCCAAACATGAAATTCTTCACCCCTTTTACAAACTCAATATCGAATTGCGTAGTGGGAGTATAGGCTACTACACAACCCGTATCTACTTTTAGTACTTCACCTGCTTTCAATTCCCTTTCTACGATATAACCACCTGCATGCAAAAAAGCAAACCCATCTCCCTCTACTTTCTGCATAATGAACCCTTCTCCGCCAAAAATGCCGACGCCTAACTTCCGTTGCAAATGGATGCCCACACTCACTCCTTTAGCAGCACAGAGAAAAGCATCTTTCTGTGCAATGATGGTGCCCCCAAGTTCCTGCAGGTCCAGTACAATGATCTTTCCGGTATACGGCGCAGCAAAACTTACTTTCTTCTTGCCCTGACCTCCATTACTGAAGGCAGTCATAAAGAGGCTTTCCCCCGTCAGCACCCGCTTACCAGCGCTTACGAGCTTACCAAAAAAACCGGTGGGCTGCTGTGCAGATCCATCACCAAAGATGGTTTCCATTTGTATCCCGTCGTCCATCATCATCATAGCACCGCTTTCGGCAATAGCCGTTTCCTGCGGGTCCAGTTCTATTTCCACAAACTGCATTTCTTCTCCGTAGATCTTATAGTCTATTTCATGATTGTTGCGCTGGCTCATATAGTTTGATTTTTTTCAAAGGTAGAGCACGGATGACACAGATGGAAAGGATTACAAAGGATTTTGTGTCGGCAGCCTCCGGCTATCTTTTGGGTAATCAGGGTTCTGTTCCCTGATCATCGTCCCTTGCGTCGCTCCGTTCAGGGTCCCGTTCGCTGCTCAGCAAATACAGGCACAGTCCGGGTATTTTTGTATTTACTCGTATTCACTGTATTCCCTTTGCCGCAGGCAAACCTCCCTTTGTGTTCTTCGTGCCTTTGTGGGACACACCCTGCCGCAGGCAAACCCTTTGCGCCCTTGAGCCTCTGCGAGAAATACCCATTGCGAAGCAATCCCTTTGTGCCTCCGTGCCTTTGTGGCAATCAACTGTATTCCTCCCCATCTCTGCGGTAAAATTGTATTCCCTTTGCCGCAGGCAAACCTCCCTTTGTGGGATACACCCTGCCATAGGCAGCTCTCTGTATTTCAGTGCCTCAGTGGCAAAAGCCAGCAACAACCACCTCAGCCCCACAAAATTGATAAGTGGCATCTGTTTCCGCCCCGAAATGTACTATTTTGGCAGTCCCGCCACAGGCGGTATTATTCCTCAAAACTCTAATTATGAAACCAAGGTTGATGCTCCTTACCGTATTCACCATCGCTGTTGCAGTCGTAAATGCACAGACAAAGCTGGTGGAAAAAGTTACCAAAAAGGATAACCAGATCGTTATCCCGTACGAAAAATATGTATTGCCCAATGGACTTACGCTGATCATTCATGAAGACCACAGCGACCCGGTGGTACATGTGGATGTTACCTACCACGTAGGTTCTGCCAGGGAAGAGATCGGCAAATCCGGCTTTGCTCACTTCTTTGAACACATGATGTTCCAGGGAAGTGATAACGTAGCCGATGAACAGCATTTCAAAATTGTAACTGATGCAGGCGGTACATTAAATGGTACCACCAACCGTGATCGGACCAATTACTTTGAAACAGTACCCAGCAATCAGCTTGAAAAAATGCTGTGGCTGGAAGCCGACCGGATGGGCTTTCTCCTCGATGCTGTTACCCAGAAAAAATTTGAGATACAACGCTCCACAGTAAAGAATGAGCGGGGACAGAACTATGATAACCGCCCTTATGGATTGGCCAACGAAACTGCTTCTCGCAATTTATACCCCTACGGCCATCCTTATTCCTGGCTTACCATTGGCTATGTCGAAGATCTGAACCGGGTGGATGTAAATGATCTTAAGAACTTCTTCCTTCGCTGGTATGGTCCCAACAATGCGACCGTAACCATTGGCGGTGACGTAAAACCGGCAGATGTAATAAAGCTCGTAGAAAAATACTTCGGTGTTATTCCCCGCGGACCAGAGGTAAACCCCGTAGTGGTGCCACCTGCTGTATTAACCGCAGACCGGTATGTTTCTTATACCGATAACTATGCAAGAGTACCCCTGCTGCTGGTGGTCTATCCAACCGTGCCCAATTATCATAAAGACATGGGCGCCCTGGCCTGCCTCGCCCAGGTATTAGGACAAGGAAAAAATTCTGTTCTTTATCAGCAACTGACAAAAAATCAATTGGCCCTGCAGGCAAGTTCCTTCAGCCAATTGTCTGAGCTGGCAGGGGAAATGGCCTTTCAGCTAGTACCGGCACCCGGCAAATCTCTGGCCGCTATGGACTCCATGTTCCGCAGCGCTTTGGCCTCTTTCGAAACAAGAGGTGTAACAGAAGAAGACGTTACTAAATTCAAAGGAGGCATTGAAGCACAACTGATAAATGGCCTGCAAAGTGTATCAGGAAAAATATCCCAACTGGCCGCTTTCCAAACCTTTACCGGAAATCCAAATAAAATATCTGAGTTGCTCACCATGTACCAGGCAGTAACAAAAGAAGATGTGATGCGGGTATATAATGAGTATATCAAAGGAAAATATGCTGTATACCTGAGTGTATTGCCCAAAGGCCAGGAAAAGCTGATCGCCGCTGCTGATAATTACAAGATCGACTCCGGTACTTATGCTGCACCCGATTATGGCTATGCAGGGTTAAAATATGCAAAAGCAAAAGATAATTTCGACCGTAGTAAAGTACCGGGCAATGGTCCTAACCCAACGGTAAAAGTGCCAAAGTTCTGGCGCAAGGATATGCCCAATGGAGTAAAGATGATCGGTACCGAATCTGCTGAGATACCCACTGTAACAATAACACTCACTATTCCCGGCGGACATTTACTGCAGGCCAATGATACCGCCAAAATTGGCCTCGCCAGTTTCTTTGCCAGTATGATGAATGAAGACACAAAAAATTACTCGGCAGAACAAATGGCAGTAGAATTGCAAAAACTGGGCAGCAACGTATCTGTCTCCAGCAATTTCGATGGCATTACCTTCAATATTCAAACGCTCAAAAAGAATATTGATAACACACTGGCACTGGTAGAAGAGAGATTACTCAACCCAAAATTTACTGACGCCGCTTTTAACCGGATACAGAAACAACGCCTCGAAAGCTTCAAACAAGCCAAAGCCGATCCTGCAGCAGTGGCCGATGTTGTTTTTGCCAAAGTAAATTATGGTCCGGCTAATATCCTCAGCATGAGCGAAGACGGTACAGAACATACCATCCGCAATTTGAAGCGGGATGATATAGAATACTATTACAACAACTACATGACCTCACAAGGCGTCAAAGTAGTAGTGGTGGGCGATATTACCCAGGCAGAAGTATTGCCCAAATTATCTTTCCTCAACAAGTTGCCAAATAAAAAGATCGACCTTCCCAAAGTAAATAGCACTCCTCCGGAAATTGATAAGACCAAAGTGTATATGGTGGATATTCCCAAAGCAGCACAATCCCAATTCAGAGTAGGCTACTCCACCGGGCTGAAATATGATGCCACTGGTAACTATTACCGTTCCCGGTTGATGAACTATACATTAGGTGGCGATTTCAACAGTCGGTTGAATTTGAACCTGCGGGAAGATAAAGGCTGGACCTATGGGGCCCGCAGTTCCTTCTCGGCTGATGAACACAGCGGCGATTTTGAATTCAGCTCCGGTATCCGTGCTGATGCAACTGACAGTGCCCTCGTTGAAGTGATGAAAGAAATAAGGAACTACCAGGCCAATGGCATCACCGATGCAGAACTGCGGTTCATGAAAAATTCATTGGGACAACGAGATGC
>JAEUVL010000637.1 GCA_016786965.1 Chitinophagaceae bacterium | reverse complement strand
TTACTCACCGCCTGGACGATACTGATCATTTTCTTTTCCAAGTTTCACCTGGATGATGCCTTTGGCAATGAGAATGGCGGACACTATAAATTTTTCCGGCTGGCCGTTCTATACGCCGGGTTTGCTTTTATCATCTCTCTTATCCGCGAAGCGATAAAAGATATGGAAGACATGCCGGGTGATGAAAAGCACGGCTGCCGCACCATGCCGATCGTTTGGGGCATTAATGCCACGAAGGTATATGCGGCAGTGTGGCTGATCGTTTTGATAGCAGTGCTCATTGTATTGCAGGTATATGTATTGCAATTCAGGTGGTGGCTGGCGGTGGCCTATAGTGTACCGACCATCATCTTTCCGCTGTTTGTTATTTTGTGGAAGCTGAGGCGCAGCCATACAACGGCAGATTTTCACCGGTTGAGCACTTTAACGAAACTGGTAATGTTCACCGGTATTATTTCAATGGTATTTTTCTACTTCTATTTATGAATAAAATAATTCTTGCTTCCCAGTCGCCAAGACGAAAGCAGTTGCTGGAATGGGCCGAAGTTCCTTTTGAAGTGATCGTAAAAGAAACGGATGAACGTTTTCCTCCGGGAATTTCGCCTGATGAAGTGGCGGTATATATTGCCCGTAATAAAGCCCTGGCGGTACAGGCGCAGGCTGGAAATGATGCTGTGATCCTGGCGGCAGATACTATCGTGGTACTTGGTGATAATATAATTGGCAAGCCGGTACACCGGGAAGATGCGGTAAGTATTTTAATGGCCTTGTCCGGCGAAAAGCATAAAGTAATAACCGGTGTGGTGATCCTGAAAGGCGACGAGGAAATTGCATTTGCTGATACAACGGATGTTGAGTTTCACGATCTGTCGGTGAAGGAGATCGAGTTCTATGTGGACAAATACAAACCGTATGATAAGGCTGGTGCGTATGCCATCCAGGAATGGATAGGGGTGGTGGGCATTAAATCCATCAGCGGGGATTTCTATAATGTAATGGGCCTGCCGGTAAGCAGGGTGGTGAGGGAGTTGAAAGTGTTGGTTGATTAGTTAATCGGTTAATTAGTTTATAAGGGATAACCTGTGTAGCGGGCATTTATCATCTTCTTGTAAAAGTATGCATAGCACGACCCCAATAAACTAGTTAACTGGTAAACCAATTAACCAATAAACAAATTAACTTCGCCCATATTTAATCCGTTAATTGTACCCCATGACCGAAAGGCTGCTCCAGTTCATCTGGCAATTCCAGTACTTTAATAAACAGGAACTCTTTACGACCACCGGTGAGCCGGTACAGATACTTTTCGCCGGGCAATACAATACTAACCAGGGCCCGGATTTCTCTAATGCTAAAATAAAGATCGGCCATACCACCTGGGCTGGCACGGCAGAACTGCATATTAAAACATCTGACTGGCAAAAGCATAACCATCAACATGACAGCAACTATAATAATGTGATACTGCACATTGTGTGGGAAGATGATGGCGCAAAAAATGGCCTGCCGGTACTGGAACTGCAAGGACGGGTGTCTAAAATATTATTAGACCGGTATGAAGAGTTGATGAAGGCGACTGCCTTTATTCCCTGCGAGAAAAGCATCCAGACCGTTCGTGATATTACCTGGAAAAGCTGGAAAGACCGGTTGCTGGCAGAGCGGTTATTAAGAAAATCAGCACTGGTAGAAACATACCTGCAGCAAAATAATTATCACTGGGAAGAAACTTTCTGGTGGTTGCTGGCCCGAAATTTTGGGATAAAAGTAAATGCAGAAGCATTTGAAGAAATTGCCAGGTCCATTACATTAAATGTATTGGCAAAAAGTAAAACGCAGATACACCAACTGGAAGCATTGTTACTGGGGCAGGCTGGTTTACTAAAGGGAAAGTTTGAAGAAGATTACCCGGTGATGCTACAGAAGGAATATCAGTTCCAAAAACATAAGTATGGCCTCAAGCCATGTTCCAGTCCTGTTTTCTTTCTCCGGATGCGGCCCGGGAGTTTTCCCACTATCCGGCTGGCGCAACTGGCGATGCTGATCCATGATTCCTCTCATTTGTTTTCTAAAATTAAGGAGGCTGTTTCTGTAAAAGATGTTAAAAGCTGGTTTGATGTAACGGCCAATGACTACTGGCATTACCATTACAGGCTGGATGATCCTTCTGGATATAAAAAGAAAAAGCTGGGGGCTTCTATGACGGATAATATCATCATCAATACGATAGTGCCGGTATTATTTGCCTATGGCAATTATCATAATGAGGATAAGTACAAGGAAAATGCGCTGCAATGGCTGGAAGAAACGGAAGCGGAGAATAATAATATCACCAAGGGGTTTCAACAGTTGGGCGTGGAGAACAAGAATGCATTTGACAGCCAGGCCCTGATCGAGTTGAAGAATGAGTATTGCGGGAAGAAGAGATGTTTGGAATGCGGGGTGGGGAATGCGATCCTTTCCAATAAATTCATTAAAGGGGAGTAAATAAACTTTTTGAAAACGAAACTTCTCCATCTGATTTCCTTCCATTGGAAATTCCAACCTGCCAGTTTGAAAGGGCGTTAATAGCTTTTACAACAATAGCCTGTGTTCTGGGGTCAATAGTAGCGGGATAAATAGTAATATCAGAAATCTCCTTCTCTTTTGTTACAAAGAAATGAACACTGAAATCGGGAGTGTCACTGATCTGCTGCATTTCTGTTTCGCTCAGTATTCTTTGGAAAAAACTTGTCATCGCTTTTTGTCCTCCAATATAGGAGGGAGATATTTCAACAAAATCAAAAATCTGGTTTGCAAATTTTTCCTTTGACAGCATTGCAGTAAAATCAATTTTTTTCTCGCACCCGGAACAGACAAATACAGTTTGCGGGAATACCATAAAGCCATTAGCTGAAGGAAAGACCCTGTATTTCCCCAAAGCAAGGCCGGGTATAATAAATATTGAATCACTTGTTGAAGCATTACTGTACCATATTGCTTCTTTTCGGTTACCTGATTTTACCAAAACACTGTCTAATCTGACTTGCGAGGGCCCTTCTGGTAATGGAGAATATTTCAGGGTAATGTCAAATCTCTTGGATTCCTGTGCACCGAGAAATAAGGATTGAAATATGATAATGGTAATAAATAGCCATTTTACCAAATTGCCAGGTACCAGCTTTTTCATGAATACAATTTTTTATGAATTATATGATTATTGACCGGCAAATTCCTTTCTTATAGTCCCCGTCAGGCATCGCCTTCGACAAGCCTATGGCGACCAAAGAGGACAGAGGCTTACCCCCACATTCCCCAATCTATTTTCACCTCAATATCCGGATGAATGCTTTTCATCACGGGGCAGGTATCGCCGGTATGCCGTAGAATGGTCTTTGTTTTTTCATCTATATCCTTTAAGGCCTCGGGGATATGAAAGGTGAGTTCGATGCCGCCCACCCGTCTGGGGTCGGCCTTCATGATCTTTAACACTTCAATTTTCACGTCGTTCAGGTCGAAGCCCATGCTGCGGGCTTTGATGCCCATTACCGTTATCATGCAGGTGGCCAGGCTGGTGGCGAGCAGATCGGTGGGGGAGAACCGTTCGCCTTTTCCATTATTATCGGTAGGGGCATCCGTTTCAAAATGATCGCCACTTTTCAGATGGGTACAGGTGGTGCGGAGGCCGCCATTATAAACTACAGCAGAGGTCATTATCAATATTTTGCCCTAAATTTACGTTATTGAGCTAAGAGATTAAATGCGTGAAGGAGGAAAAGTGGGAAACCGCATATTATACACTCGTTTTCTCATTTTATCTCTTAGTAAAAAGACAGTGAGTAATGATGGAAGACCGCTAGCCTGTATTCTCTCTGTCTTCTTTAATTTTTAGCTAAAAAATATATACCGCCGTGAAGAAACTCCCCTTACTGCTGATTTTTGTTATGGCCGCATTTGCTTCTTCTGCACAGGAAACAGAGAAAGGAAAAAACGATAAAAAAGAGGCCCGCCGCAAGAAGGTCAGTGAACTGATCAAGCAATCGGAAGAAGGAGTGCTGGTGTACAGCCGTCAGAGTATTTTCGGCTTCCAGTTCCGTACTAATGGATATGGCGCTTTTTATGAGTTGGGAAGAATGAAGACCAACCGCAAAACAAATATCTACCGCATCGACATTACCGAGATCAAACATCCGAAAGAGGAAAAATTACAGGCCGGGGGTATTTTCTTCGGTAACCCGTTCGTATATGGCAAGATCAATAACTTTTACCAGGTAACGCTGGGCTTTGGCCAGCAACATATCCTGGGCCAAAAAGGGAATAAGAATGGAGTGGCTGTTTCGGCTATTTACAATGGTGGTCTTGCTATTGGCCTATTACGGCCTTATTATATTGAAGCGGCCGACCCCAATACCGGCCAAAGCAAGGTCATTAAATATTCCTCTGCAGACAGTTCACTTTTTTTAGGTCCTACCATCCTCGGCAGTGGCGGACTGAGCAAAGGCTGGGGTGAAATGAAAATAAAACCGGGTGCTTTTCTTAAAACAGCCCTGCGGTTTGATTATGGCCGTTTCAATGAAGTAGTGTCTGGCCTGGAAATAGGCCTAAGTGGTGAATTCTATGCCTCCAAGATACCGCAGATGGTGGACCAGAAAGAAAGACAATTCTTTATACAAGGCTACATTTCCATCCTGTTTGGACGGCGCAAGTAATGGCCGTATTTTTGCCTCATGACAGAACTCCCGATAGCAACTCCTGCTGTTGATAATACCAGGGTGAAGAAACCGGATTGGCTGAGGGTGAAATTACCCATTGGCGAAAGCTATAAGCATGTTCGGGGACTTGTAGATACGCATAAACTTCATACAATTTGCGAAAGCGGCAATTGCCCCAATATGGGTGAATGTTGGGGGGCCGGTACGGCTACTTTCATGATATTGGGTAATACCTGTACCCGCAGTTGCGGCTTTTGTGCTGTGGCTACTGGCCGCCCTGACCCGGTGGATTGGGATGAGCCGCAGCGGGTGGCTGAAGCCATACACCTGATGAAAGTAAAACATGCCGTTATTACTTCTGTGGACCGTGACGAGATACCTGACGGTGGCTCTATTATCTGGTACAATACGATCAAAGCGGTGAAAGCCCTGAACCCTGAAACAACTTTAGAAACACTGATCCCTGATTTTAAGGGACAAAAGGAAAACATACAAAGGGTGATAGACGCTGCCCCGGAAGTGGTGAGTCATAATATTGAAACAGTGGAACGGCTGACCCGCCAGGTGCGGATACAGGCCAAATACTGGCGCAGCATGGAAGTGATACGTACCCTCAAAGAAGGCGGTATGCGCACCAAGAGCGGCATCATGCTGGGGCTGGGTGAAACTAAAGAAGAAGTGATACAAACAATAAAAGACCTGCAGGCTAATGGTTGTGATGTGATAACGATCGGGCAATACCTGCAACCCACTAAAAAGCATTTACCTGTTCACCGGTTTGTTCACCCGGATGAATTTGCCGAGTACAGAGAGATCGGTTATAACCTCGGATTAGATTATGTAGAAAGCGGCCCGCTGGTACGATCGTCCTATCATAGTGAAAAGCATGTGATAGAAGGATACGGTAAGGCTGCTTGGGAAAAGGAGAAAGAGGGAAGAAATATATAATCAGTTACGCCTTTCAAACATATTCCGAAAGTAACTTCATGGTGTTGTAAAACATCTTATGCCGAAAGCAGTTTCCTTTATACTCTTTTTGTTATTCCTGCTTACTGCTTCAGCACAGGATAAATGGAAAACTATCAGGCCTGTTCCTGCCGGCACCATCCTATCCGAACTCTCCGTCTATCATTGTGAATGCACCGGATCAAGAGATCTTGATGTTGACACCGGTACCCTTCAGGTATCACCCGACCAGGCGCACACAAGTGCTGGTACGCTTGACATAAGCCCCGAACAGCGGGATATACTTTTTGGTAAAAAGCAGCACCGGCTTAATTATGTATTCCTGGTAAGAGGAACGGTGACCAATGTACTCGACCGCGGCGGCCCGCAAAAAGCAGGACCAAGGTATGTTCCATTCTTTGAGATATACCAGTATAAAGTGGTACGGAGAGCGTGGATACCAAGTCCTTCACTGGCCGATTGGCAAAATGTAGATTCGCTGTACCAGCCACTGCCACCATCCATGCATGTATATTTTGCCGATAAACAACATATCACCAATGATACCGGCGGCTTCCGGGCTTATTATGTAATAGCCGATCTGAAGGATAAACGGCTAGGCTTTTCAACAGATACGTCGAAGAACAGGCGGCTTACCCCTTCTGCCTTTTATGAAAAAAACAATAAACCATTGCTGGTGGTGAACACTACCTTTTTCTCTTTTGCCACCAATCAAAACCTGAATGTGGTGATAAAAGACGGCAAGACTGTTGCTTACAATGTACATACCATCCCCGGAAAAGGAAAAGATACCTTTACCTACCGTCATCCGCTTGGTAGCGCCATCGGTATTTCGAAGAAAAGGAAAGCAGATGTGGCCTGGCTGTATACTGATTCTGTTGCCAGGTACCCGGTAGCATCTCAGGCACCGATACCTGCTTTGAAAGATTCGAGCAGCCGTTTTAAACTTGAAGGATTAAGTAAAGCAGAACAGAAGGTAATTGATGAGCTTCCGGTAGCAGGTTCAGGAATATGGAAAATGCAGACAGCTGTGGGAGGTGGGCCCGTTTTGATCCAGAACGGCGAAATAATGATCACCAACAATGAGGAACTGAAATTTGCCGGCAAAGCCATTGATGATAAACATCCCCGCACGGCCATGGGCTATACAGAAGATGGTAAACTCATTATCCTGGTTATTGAAGGAAGAAATAAAAATGCCGCAGGTGCCAGCCTCACCCTGGAAGCAGAAATTCTGCGGGATCTTGGTTGTGTCGAAGCGATTAATCTCGACGGCGGCGGCAGCAGTTGTATGCTGATAAATGGAAAAGAAACGATCAAACCGTCTGACGCAAGCGGCCAACGCCCCATACCTGCTGCATTCATTATCAGGCGCAGATAATGAAACCTTTACGAAAAGGCGACACTAAGTATTCCACATAACTGGGTTTTGGCACGGTTTTCCAATAGATAGGTGAATCAAAAACACAGATATATGAAGAAAATAGTTGTTTCAGCAATTGTAATTGCTGTGTGTGCCGCCGTAGTGTTTACGGCCTGTTCCAAAGACAAAGATGCAAATGGAACCACTACCTTAAAGGTGAGGATGACAGATGCTCCCACACTCGCCGATGAAGTAAATGTGGATATTCGGGAAGTTCGTGTTCGCTTTGGTGATGATACACTCACCGGTTGGACCAGTCTTTCAACTTATGCCGGCGTATATGATCTGCTGGGTCTTCAAAACGGTGTGGACACCCTGCTAGCGGTAGGAAGCGTACCAACAGGTATGGTAAGAGAAATACGTTTTGTGCTTGGCTCAAATAATTCCATTAAAGTGGGTGGAGTGTTGTTCCCGCTTACAATTCCCAGTGGTTCAGAATCAGGTTTGAAAATAAAGGTAAATAAACAACTCAGTGCTTCCCTGGATTCCCTGTTGATTGATTTCGATGCAGCATTATCTGTGCACCAGACAGGATCCGGAGATTATCACCTGAAGCCCGTTCTTAAGATCAAATAATATCCTGCCAAAATCCTGGAATCCGGCCTTGGCCGGATTCTTTATTTTGAATGTACCTATATGGTTCATTTAGTCCCATACCAACGCACTTGCACCGAGTATAGCTGCATCGGCTTCTTTCAGCTCGCTGAAGATCAGTTTTACTTTATTCTTAAATATCTGTATCAGGTGCTCTTCCATTGATTTACGGGTGGGATTCATGATCAGGTCGCCGGCTTTTGTTAATCCGCCAAATAATATGATAGCTTCAGGGGAGGAGAACATTACGAAATTGGCCAATGCTTCTCCTAAAAGTTCACCGGTGAACTCAAATATCTCATTAGCTATCTTATCGCCTTTGATGGCACATTCATACACAGACTGGCTGGTCAGGTCGTTTAAGGAATAGTCACGCAGCAGGCTTTCCGTATCGGGATTTTCTGCCAGCAGTTCCAATGCCGTTTCTCTTACGCCAGTAGCAGAGGCATAAGATTCCAGGCTGCCTTTGATGCCAGTGCCTTTATGTAAACGTCCGCCGGGCCGGATGATGGTATGGCCCAATTCGCCGGCAAATCCATCATGACCGAGTAAAATCTTTCCATCTATCACAATCCCGCTGCCCACACCCGTACCCAGGGTAATGGTGATGAAATGCTTCATGCCTTTGGCACAGCCATAGCGCATTTCGCCCATAGCAGCAGCATTGGCATCATTGGTCAGCTTTACGGGCAGCCCAAATTTCTCAGACACCATACTGGCAAATGGGATGATACCTCTCCATTTCAGGTTGGCGGCATATTCAATATTGCCGGTGTAGTAGTTACCATTGGGGGCGCCGATACCAATGCCGGCACATTTTTTTGCTCCGCCGGCTTTATCAATTAATGGCATCAGTTTATGGTGGAGATCAGTGATGAAATCTTCCACAATCTCATGCTCATTGGTGAGCAAACGGTCCTGGGCAAGGATATGTCCATGTTTATCCACTATACCAAATTTGGTATTGGTACCACCTATATCAATGCCGACTACAAATTCTGCCATATTTTTTTTAATAAGAAATGAATGTTAATAGATTAATTAATGTCCGCTACCCGCTACTTCTGCATCATAATCAATACCCTGTTTGCGGAGGATACCTTTTACCAGGAAGGCAAACAAAGCAAGATAGGCGAAGCAGACCACTGCGATGATGTATGACTGGTGAATACCGATAATATCAGCCAGTTTTCCCTGGATAGGAGGAAGGATTCCACCGCCGAGGATCATCATAATAAGGAAGGCTGAACCCTGTGATTGGTATTTGCCAAGTCCTGCTATCGATAAACTAAAGATACAGGGCCACATAATCGAGCAGCAAAGCCCGGCACTGAGGAACGCATAAATGGCCACCGTACCACTGGTAAGTAAACCGATGACCATGGCCGCCACACCCAGTAGGCTGAAGATAAGCAGAGTCTGTACCGGCTTGTCTTTACTGAAGTAAAACGCCACCGCCAGTACCAATACACAAACGATGTAATAGTACAAAGCAGATACTTTATAGTTTGACAAATAGATGATGAGTATCAATATACCAAAAGCAATGATGGGAACGATGAGTTGTAATAGCTGTTTGGTGGCTTTACTCATGTTGAAGGCCCCAACGGCACCCGTCCACCGGCCGATCATCAGGCTGCCCCAATACATCATGATGTATGGAGTGGCTTCAGAGGCGGACAAAGCACCAAATTCTTTTTGTTTCAACAGTTCGCCCAGGTTACTTCCTACGGCTACTTCCACACCCACATAGGTAAAGATGCCCAGCATACCAAGCACCAGTTGCGGATACTGCATGGCACCCCAGCCTTCCGGCTTCTTTTTGGCGCTCAGGCTGGAGAACAGTAAGCCAATTACTACCACGGCAAGAGCACCAAGCAGCCAGTTCAGCCGGTATTTTTCCAACGGATGTTTGAGGGTGGTGATTGCTGATTCCTGGGTTTTTATCAGTCCACGGTTTGTCCGGGCAGTACTGAGCACAGAGAGAACCGTGTTATTATCACTATAGGCTGCTTGCAGCGAATCCAATTTCTTATCTAATATGGCAGAGTCCTGTTCAAGAAATTTCTTCGTGAAATTAGTATCAGCAGGGTTCGCAGGCAGGGCTGCTTTCAGCAAAGAGTCTGTATCATGACGCTGTTGTTTGATCTTTGTTTCGATCGCCACGATCTGTTTGGCGTCTTTACTGTTGTAACTGGAAAATACAGGTACAAAGAACACGGCGAGGGCGGCAGTCATCACCACCAGGGTCATCATGGCCTTGTTGGCTTTTTCTGTTTTTTCATCTATAATACCACTGGGTACTTTTTTGGAAAAAGCGAACAGGGCCGCTGCACCGATAAATAGCGCACCTACGCCGATATATAATATAATTACTTTGGAAAGACTGAGGGAAGCGATCTTTTCATCAGTGATTGCCGCAGTGGTACCAAACAAAGCCAGCGCCACTACCAGCGGACCGATAGACGTTCCGAAGGAGTTAACGGCGCCGCCCAGTGTAACCCTGGAAGTACCTGTAGCCGGATCGCCCAGTGTAATGGCGAATGGCTGTGCAGCTGTTTGCTGAAGCGAAAAACCCAGGGCCACGATGAACAAACCGATAAGCATCCCTGCAAAACTGTTACCGTTCACCGCAATGATCATTGCTGCAGCGCCCAATGCAGAGAACAACAACCCGTACACAATGCTCTTTTTATATCCCCATTTGCCTACCAGGTCTTTTCCACCCATTGTTCCGAAGATGAAAAGAAGCAGGGCACCCACATAATAAGCCGTATAGAAGGCAAAGTCGATCAACTGACTTTGAAACTGGTCAAGTTTGAAAAAATTCTTACAAAAAGGGATGAATACACTATTACCGGCCGCAATAAAGCCCCAGAAAAAAAACACTGTAACAAGGGTACCTAAGGCTCCGTAATTCGTTGGCTGTTTGGGTTGACTCATAACAATCGTTGTTGTTTTTATTAGTGCTGAAAGTAACACAAATTTAATTGCCGGGAAAAAAACACTTGATCGTTTTGTTGATAGGTTGTCCAAAAAAAGCAGCCGTAGGTTTAAGGGTATTTTAAAATGTGATGCCGGGGCTCTATATTTATGGTATGGCTCTTTGTTTCTAAAAACCTTAATTTCAGTTTCAATACTGATCCACTAATTTATTTTCATGGAAATTGTACATGTAGCAGCGGAATGTTATCCCGTGGCCAAGGCCGGCGGATTGGGTGATGTGGTAGGGGCATTGCCCAAGTACCAGGCAGAACTGGGCCATGTGGCCAAAGTGGTGATGCCGATGTACCGCACCAAGTTTTTGTACAATAATGACTGGGAACTGGTGCATGAAGGCAGCCAGCATATAGGCCCGCATTTTTTTAATTACAGTGTCATCAAGGAAAAGACCAACAAACTGGGTTTCGACCTTTATCTTATTGATATCAACGGGCTGCTGGACCGGGAAAAGATCTATGGATATGATGATGATACCGAACGGTTCCTCGCTTTCCAGGTAGCATTCTGCGACTGGCTTAATAAATGGGTACACAGCCCGGATATTATTCACTGTCATGATCATCATACCGGCCTTATACCTTTCATGGTAAAATACTGCTTCGAGTTTCGACAGAAGCTGTCCGGCATACCCACTGTATTCACCGTACATAATGCCCAATACCAGGGTTGGATCGGCTGGGAGAAATATCACCTGCTGCCCGCCTTCGACTCCTGGAAATGGGGAATGCTGGATTGGGATAAAAACATCAACCCGCTGGCCTCTGCCGTAAAATGCGCCTGGAAGGTGACCACCGTCAGCCATAGTTATCTCGATGAATTGAAAGAAACCGCCAACGGACTGGAAAACCTGTTTCAATATGAGCAGGGCAAAAGTTCCGGTGTACTGAATGGAATTGATACACATGTGTGGGACCCTGTGACGGACAGTATGATCGTAAAGAATTATGACAAAGAATTAGTGGATAAAGGAAAAAAGAAAAACAAGAAAGAACTGGCCGGCCAGTTCGGGTTGGACCCTGACAAACCACTGATCTCTTTTATCGGCCGACTGGTAGGAGAGAAGGCGGCTGATCTGCTGCCCGAAGCGATCAGCCAGTCGATTTACCAGCATCATGGCAATGCTAATTTTCTCATCCTCGGTTCCGGCGACCCTAACCTGGAAGACCGACTGGACCAGATGAAGCACCAATTCAACGGGTACTATAATTCTTATATTGGCTACAGCGAACCGCTGAGCCATCTTATCTATGCCGGATCAGATTTCCTGCTGATGCCCAGCCGGGTGGAACCCTGCGGCCTGAACCAGATGTATGCCCTGCGCTATGGTACTGTACCAATGGTAAGAAATGTAGGTGGCCTGCGGGACACGGTTACAGATATGGGTGACTGGCAGGGTTTCGGTATCCGTTTCGACCAGGCCTCAGTGTGGGATATTACTTATTCGGTAGGCCGGGCCATCGACCTGTATAATAATAAACCAGACCTTTACAACTGGATGCGTGGCCACATGATGGAGATTGATCACTCGTGGGATAGTTCGGCGCAGCAGTATATTGATCTGTATAAGAGTTTGAAGTGAGATGATAGATAATAATTGATAGATGACAGATGATAATTCTTTGACCGCAAACACTCCTTAGTAATTTGAATTACCTTAAATTCGGAGGGTGTTTTATGAGTCGTAATAGCATTTTAAAAACAAAAAGTTTTGACTTTGCAGTAAGAATTATTAAGTTGTCTAAATATTTAAAAAAGCAGCATGCTGAATATGAGTTGTCAAATCAGCTTTTACGTTCAGGTACGGCAATCGGAGCTTTGATTAGAGAGGCGGAACATGCTGAAAGCAGAAAGGATTTTTCGCATAAACTTAATATAGGATTAAAAGAGGCGAATGAAAGTATCTACTGGCTGGAGCTTTTGTTTGCCACAAATTATATCACCAGAAAAATGTTTGATTCTATGCTCATGGACGCTACAGCGTTATTAAAAATGCTGATCGCAAGTGTAAAAACAACAAAAAAACAAGAATAATCAGTGCCTC
>JAEUVL010000631.1 GCA_016786965.1 Chitinophagaceae bacterium | reverse complement strand
TCGGCCGGCTTTTTCATAGCCTGGTTCGGGGTGCATACCACATTTTATATTATCCTCGGTTATGTACTCATTTCCGCCATACTCATTTCTTTTATCAAAAAGAAACCCGTGGTAAATCCCAACAAAGATGTGAAAGCATGGGAAAGTGTAAAAGAAGGGTTGCGCTTTGTAGTGAACAATAAAATAATGCTCGGCGCTATTTCACTCGATCTTTTTGCAGTACTCTTTGGCGGGGCAGTAGCGCTGATACCAGAGTTTGCCGAAAAGATACTCGCCGTAGGCCCCATCGGTTTTGGCTGGCTCAATGCATCAATGGATATTGGCTCTGTTATTATGATCGTCGCACTGACCATTAAACCCATGAAAAAGAAACAGGGATATAAATTGATGTATGCCATTGCCGGCTTTGGTCTTTGCATCATTGTCTTTGGCGTATCCAAATGGTACTGGCTATCCTTCCTCGCATTGCTCATCGCCGGTATGCTCGATGGTATCAGTGTCATTGTGCGGGGCACCATACTGCAGCTCACCACCCCCGATGATAAACGGGGTCGGGTCTCATCGGTCAATTCCATGTTCATCAATTCCTCCAATGAACTCGGCCAGTTTGAAAGCGGCTTCATGGCCCGTGCCATGGGTACCGTGCCCTCCGTCATCTTCGGCGGCTGCATGACACTTATCGTCGTCATCATCACCTGGTTCAAAGCACCGGGACTAAGAAAGTTTGAGTATTGACCCCACTCCCTACTACCCACTCGCCCTTCCCCACTCACCTACTATCCACTCCCCACAAAAAAATGTACCTTCAAACAAACAAAAGACACCCCAAACTATAAACACCATAAACTAATTAACTTATAAACCTCACCCCCATGCACCGCCGCTCCTTCATTCAAAATACTGCGCTCACATTTGGCGCCTTAACCCTCGCCAATCAAAAACTGTTATCTCTTCTATTTGAAGATCCCTGGAAGATAACCATGCTCACCAAAAATCTCGGCATCTTTACCGAAAGAGGTGGCACCATTGCTTTTTATCTCGGCAAAAAAGATATAGTAGTGGTTGACTCACAATTTCCCGATCAAAGTAAACACCTGCTGGATGAACTGAAAAAAAGAAGCGAGAACCCCTTTACCCTGCTTATCAATACACACCATCATGGTGATCACAGCGGTGGGAATATTACCTTCAAAGGCATCGTACAGCATGTACTGGCACATGAGAACTCAAAAAAGAACCAGGAGAACTCAGCCAAACAAAATAAAAACGAAGACAAACAGCTCTATCCCGATCAAACCTATACCAACATTTGGTGCCACAAAGAAGGCAAAGAAAATATCTGCCTGTACCACTTTGGCGCCGCACATACCAATGGCGATAGCTTTGTTCATTTTGAACATGCCAATATCGTTCACTGCGGAGATCTCGTTTTCAACCGCCGTCACCCGTATGTAGACCGCACCGCAGGCGCCAGCATTAAAAGCTGGATAGAAGTGCTCGACAAAGGGTTGGCAAAATTTGATAACAAGACCCGGTTCGTGTACGGACATGCCGCCACTGGCTATGAAGTGACCGGCACCAGCGACGATGTAAAAGCCTTCCGGGATTATCTTGGCAATGTGCTCAAGTTTACCGAAGCAGAAATAAAGGCCGGCAAGACCAAAGAAGAATTCTTAAAAGCCACACTTATCCCCGGTGGTGAAGAATGGAAAACCGATGGTATTCAACGGCCGCTGGGTGCCGCCTGGGATGAACTCACAACAAAATAAAGGAGTCATCTTTTTTTAACCACAATAGAAACCTGGCTACGACCTGCCTGTCCAGCATTATACGGCGGTTCCCGCTATCCGGTATAGCAAATAAAAAACATAGACTTCATAACTTGTCCTATCCTATGTCTGAGTGCCGGCCTATTGTGTGTATTCCTATGTTTTTATTCTTCAATGGTGGTTCAGAATTAAAACGGACCACACCCCGCTAAAAACAAAATCCCTTACTTTCGCCATTCATTTTTTTTAAACCCAAACAACAACCAATGAAAAAGATTACGATCATTATCGGAGCTGCTTTTATTATTACTTCCTGTGGCGGAGGTGGTGGCTTGAACAAAGACAGCAAAGCCGACCACCAAATGGAGCTCACCGCACTCGATGCACTCGACGCTTCAAACGACCAGGCAGCTATCGGCAAGTATGACGACAAAGTGATAGAAGTTAAAGGTGTCATCAAATCATCCAAAGAAGCCAAACATGCTTCCCGTCCAAATAACTATTCTTTTTATCTCTGTACCACCGCAGCAGATGAAGATACTAATTGCCTCATCTGCTATACCGACAAAGATCCGTCGGCCAGTATCGGTAAGCCCGTAACAGTAAAAGGAAAATTCAGTTATGCCGGCGTTATCACACTGGTTGATTGTGCAGTGTATTGATCGTTAACAACTCATTTATTTATCAGGCCGGGGCTCTTGTTAAAAAAGTGCCCCGGCTTTTTTCTCACCAGCAGCAAGCACTTGAAGACTGAAGGAGGCCTCGTACTTGCTCCTCCGCTACCTTCAGGCAAGGCAGCAGTATCACTAAAATAAAAATAGGCATATCAAATTTTTCAACCACAATAGAAGCATAGTTATATAGAAATACATCTGGAAACCCTATGTACCTATTTCTATCTTTTCTATAAACTATGTGGTTCAGAATACCATTCAGCAGGCAACCCCCACCCAAGCAAATCCCAATAAATAGGCTAAATTTGTTTAAACGATATTTTATGAGTGCTTCATCCCTGGATATTGAATTAAGCCAGTACTGGTCAAAACTTACACCAGTTCAAAAAGAATCTATTCTAAGTCTTATCAGGTCGTTTACAGACAAGCCCGGCAGCGTAAGCATTCAACAATACAATCAGGAACTCGCTGAAGCCGAAGAAGAATATAAGGCCGGCAACCACATCACATCAAACGAGATGCTCCAACTGATAAAGAAATGGTAGAAAAGAAATATGAAGTGGTTTGGACAAAACGTTCACAACTTCAAATGAATGGTATTTTTAAACAGATCAGCAAGGATTCACTTCAAAATGCACAGAAAGTACTGGAAGATATTATAACCGCAGTTCATAAAGCTGAGCGAAATCCGGAATTTTATCACCCGGACAAATACAAAGAGAATAATGATGGCAGCTATCGTTCATTCGAAAAACATCGGTACCGAATTGCTTACAGGTTTTCAGAAAATACCATCAGGGTATTAAGAGTCAGGCATACCAGCATGGAACCAAAAAAATATTAAACAAAAATCACTTGCCCCTCTCCACTTCTATCAGTTTCTCGATCACATAATAAGTAATAGGGCAAAAACTGATGTTCTTTAAAACCAGCGGCTGGCGCTTTAGCATAAAATCATCATCCATATAAGGAAAACGAACACAATCGGTAGGCCGCACATCGTAGATGCTGCAGTAATTATCGTCACCTAGAAAAGGACAGGGCTTCGTCTTCGTCACATTGTCACCATCCTCATCCACCCGCAGGTAAGTATCCTTAAAATCACCTTCCTTCATCCCCAGGAATTTGCTGATCCGCTTGATGTCCGGCGGGGTAAAACGGGGAGAATAATTTTTACAGCAGTTCGCACATTGCAGGCAATCGATCTTTTCAAAAGCCTGCTCATTCAGGTCCGGCAATTGCCGCAGCACAACATTCTTGTTGGCCCGGTGCAGGAATTTTTTATACTCCTTCACCCGTTCCCCCGACTTCTTCTCCCAGTTTTGTAGCAATTTTTCCTGCATCCTGCAAAGAAAAGCAATTCAGGTAGTGTAGCAGTTTCAATTTTCTGTGCCCTAACCCAC